>NZ_DYYK01000105.1:0-30036 GCF_020741705.1 Bacteroides coprosuis | reverse complement strand
CGTTGGCTTCACCCCCACCAAAGGTGGCATTTAAATTAGTTGACTGGATAAAACGTTGGTATCCAGGTGTTGCTAAACGCAACATGATTTCTCCAAATGTGACTACTTTCTTCATTTGTATTCTTATTATTTTATAATAACTGAGTAAATTTTTCTATTCTGCCGTATAAAGAAATTGCCCTAGTACTCTAGGACAATTTCTTCGGCAAGCAAATTATTTTTGATTACAATCCAAAGCTCTTTTACGTACCATAGCTTCAAGGAAATAATAATCAGCATAATTTAACGGAACATCAATTTCTGTATGATGAGGAATACTTCCCACTGAGTGCATCAATAAGAAATTTCCATTTGTACCTACGATTGCACGATAAGCTGGGCTTGTTAAAGAATCCATAATCTTATCTGCAGTAGCTTTATATTCGGGAATAAACTCTGAAAGCTCATATAATGCAGAAGCAGTACATGCAGCAGCAGATGCATCTCTAGGAGTATTTGGAATTTCAGGAACATCATAATCCCAATAGGGAACTAAATCAGAAGGAAGATTAGGATGAGTAAAAATAAAGTCATAAACTTTCTTAGCCATCTCTAAATATTTAGGATCTTTTGTTTCACGATAACACACTGTATATCCGTAAATAGCCCATGCCTGTCCTCTTGCCCACGCAGATTCATCTGCATAACCTTGAGCTGTACATCTACTACGCATTCCTCCTTTAATTTTGTCATAATCAACTACATGATAACAGCTATTATCTTCTCTAAACTGATACTTCATCGTTGTGTCAGCATGACTAATAGCTATATCTCTATAAGTAGAATCTCCTGATAGTTTTGAAGCTTCAAACAAAAGTTCAAGATTCATCATATTATCAATGATAACAGGGCACATCCATCCCCTTTCACCTTGCCAGCCTCTATCTTCATCCCAAGACTGAATAACTCCAGCAGCAGGACGGAATCGTGATGATAAAGATTTTGCTGCTTCAATAATCACATCTTTATATGCCTCATTCTCAGTAAGACGATAAGCATTACCAAAACTGCAATTTATCATAAAACCAACATCATGATGCCATTTCAAATACTTCACAGAGTCTAATGCTTCAGTATATTTAACTCCAAGATCTTTCCACTTATCCTCTTTGGTTAATTCATACATATACCAAACACAACCAGGAAAGAAACCACTTGTCCAGTCATCCTCTGGAACATATACGATATCATCATTATGAGTAGTTCTAGGATTTATAAATGTACCTGAATCTTCTATTAATTTAACTTGATACCCTATTTGTTGTTTTGCGACATCAACAGTTTCATCAATTTTGTCACATAAATTAGTACCACTCTCTGTTTGATTCGAATTATTTGCACATCCGAAGAGAACTAGAGGTAAACACAGTGCTAATAATGCTTTTTTCATACTTTTCTAATTTAGTCTATTACTGTTACTTTGAATTGCTTAATTATTTCAGAGTGATGATCAATGTTGGAATTACGAGCAATAAATGTCACGTTATATTCTCCAGGAACATCATATCTGTATTCGTATTGATTAAGGTAGGTATGAATAGTCTTGATTGAAACACCTTTATCAGGAGTTCTAGAATTTAGTTTAAGAGGTACTGAAATCAACCAATCTTCATTGAAAGATACTCCATCAGCTGGAGCAGAAGAAGATTGAATTCTTAACATAGAAGGACTTTCTGTTAAACCACCAAGATACCACACTCCATGCTCTCCTCTTGACTTAGCTGCCTGGTAAGGTTTACCATCTTCTTTATCTAATTCTTTTACATCAAAAGGAGTAAAACCCATAGATGTAGCTAAAAACTCTGATTCCTCACCACTTTTTTTATCCGTATTAATGATCTTTAGATCAGTTATTTCATATGTAGACTGAGCTCCCTTTTGGTGATAGGGTTTGTATAGAAAACCAATCGTTATGTCTTTATCTAAATACTCATCTAGTGCAATACTTGATAACTTAATTTGATTAGGTTTACCTGCATTCGGAGTAATAGGCAGCTCACAACGATCAGATATATCAATCCAATTATTGCTTTTGATATTTTGTAAATCTTTTTTAGGATCTTTTGTTAAGCCCGAAAAGTCAGTTGATAGAAAGACTTTGAATATGCCCTCTGAATTTCCGTATTGTGCCACAGCAGTAAATTCTAGGCGAGTCGTTATATCTTCTTTTGAAGACTCCGTTTTGTCTTTCATTGAATAATCTTTTCCTGACTCTCCACTATAAAAAGTTATAAAGTCGGGATTGCCATTAAACTCAAATGTTATTGGTTGCGATTTCTTAACAGTAATGTTTTCTGTTTGCATTTCGTTGCCAACCACAGCATTTACATCAAACTTAACATTCTCTTCCAATGAATTGGAACAGCTAGCTGCAAGGAATACAAGCAGCACAGCTAATATATTGTATCTAATTTTCATGAATTTACACTTTAAGATTCTATAAATAGGCTTACCAACCAGGGTTTTGAGCTAATGGATTTGAGCCAATCTCCAGGTCGGGAATTGGGAAATAATTATAGGCAGGAGTTACTTGATAGTATTCTGATGCATATTTGTGAGCTGGGTTCCAGTCTTCATCATTGACATAGTTTTGCATATTTCCCATATACTTCAAGAAGTCTCCCCAACGAATCAAATCCCAACGTCTTACACCTTCAAAACAAAGCTCCATTGCACGTTCCTTCTTAATGGCTTCCAAGAAGGATTTTTGATCAAGCCCTGTCAATGGCTTAATTTTTGCTCTCGTTCTCACTTGATTAATGCAGTCATAAGCCAACTCTGTAGGACCATTTAAATAATTTTCGGCCTCAGCCAACATCAATAACACATCACTATATCGTAAAATAGGATAATTAATAGGAGTAAAGTTTTTAGCTTTTGGAACTACTTGTTCGTATTCTCTTCTAAATTTAGCAGCACATCTTGTCTTATACTGACTGTCAGGATATCCTTTGTAATCACCTTCTGCTAACTCTATACAAGGCATTCCTTCTACTTCTGTTAGTTCTTTAGGCTTCTTTCCAAAATAGTAGGTTCGTCCAACAACAACACCTGTCTTGTTACCCTTAGAGTCTTCTGCATAAGTATATTCAAAAGGTGCAATGTTCCAATCTCCTCTTACAACATCGCCTTCTTGCTCATACATTCTATAAAGCTTAAGTGATCCATAGATGAAACGGTAGCTATAGCCAGGATTTACCATACCCGTGTTATCTTTAATACCATCTACTTGTGAATAGTCTATACGACTACCAAAGCCAATTGTGTTTCCGATTCTACCAGCAGCCTGAATTTCACCTTCACGATTTCCTGTCATCTCTGCCTCCCACATACTCTCATTGACTCCTTGTGAATTGTATTTATCAGCAGATAAATCAATAAATACTTTATCATAAGCAGGAGCTAAACCATGTACTCCACTATTTTTTACTTCTAGAGCCCACTTTTTTGCTTCCTCATAATATTTACGAGTATTAGCATCTTCTGCTACGCCATCTCTATAATGTTCCCCAGCTCTGAAAAGATAAATCCTCGCAAGAATACCTTTTGCAGCAGTTTGAGTAATAGTACCAGTATGACTTAAATCTTTTACTTCTGGTAATAAAGGTAGAGCTTCAGTTATATCTGTTACAATCTGATCATAAACCAGTTCTTTAGAAGTTCTGCTCTTAAAAATACTTTCATCTATCTTTTTTAAAGATTCAAGTACCAATGGAACATCACCCCAACCCTGTGTCAGATTAAAATAGAAAAAGCCTCTCAAGAACTTAGCTTCTGCAGCTGTTCTTTTACGAATATCTTGTGAAATCTCTTTATTATTATCCACGTTCTCAAGAAGAAGGTTTACTCTATTAATTCCTTCATAAAGAGCTTTCCAAAATGTAGCAATCTCAGCCGTACTACTATTTGCATTAGCTAATAGCATACTTGTAGGAGGATTTCCGGGATTTGGTCTTTGATAAAAAGACAAATCATCACCTCCAGTCAAATAGAGTGGATAAATTCCACCATAAAACTGCTCATAGTTTAGAGGAGCATAAGCTCCAATTAATGCAGATTTTAAATCATTCTCAGACTTATAAAATGTTTTTTGAGTTAATTCTGCAGGGGTTACATCAAGGAAACTATTACATGATGAACAGCCTAAAACAACCAGCAATCCGAAAAATATATTTTTAATAGTTTTCATACTAAACATCTTGATTAAAATTCAATATTAGCTCCAAAGTGAAAAGAAGCAGATCTAGGATAAGAAGAGAAGTCTAAACCAGGAGTCAAAGCACTTGGTCTAATTGATACTTCTGGATCATAACCACTATAGCCAGAGAAAGTGATGAGATCATTTGCAGAGACATAAAGTCTTAAGCGTTCTAAACTCATTTTCTTAGCCATTACTTTAGGTAGTGAATAGCCTAAGGTTATATTTTTCAAGCGAAGGAATGAACCATCTTCCACAATTCGAGAAGAAAAGACTTGGTTAGAAGAAGCTTTACTTGCTCTCGGAATATTACTAGTAGGATTATCAAAAGTCCAACGATCAGCATAAGATGCAAACTGATTTAAGTACTTCTGCTGATTATTACCAGATTCAAACATTAGCTTATTGGCATTCAAAATATCATTACCATAGCTCCATTGCATGAAAACACTTAAATCAAAATCTTTATATCTGAAGTTATTAGTGAAACCACCCGTATGAATAGGATCTCCTCTACCAATAATAGCACGGTCATTGGAGTCAATTACTCCATCTCCATTCAAGTCTTTATATTTAGGATATCCTGGCTGAGTATTAGCTACACCAGAAAATGCAGGAACAGTAGGTTTTAACATATAGTTACCACCAGCCTCATCAAAATCCTCAAATTTATAAGTGCCTTCATAAATGTAACCATACATCATCCCCATAGGTTGCCCAACTTTTGCGATATAGCTAGGTTGCGAGTTATAGTTTTGATCAAACTCAGCGTAAGCCATTTTAGCAGCCTGTCCATGATTCAAGCTTTCTAGCTTATTTTTATTAAATGAGATATTAAAGTTAGTAGTCCAAGAAAAGTTCTTATTCACAATATTAGTTGTGTTCAAACTAAATTCTACCCCTTTATTACTAACCTCTCCAATATTTACCCAAGCTCCACCATGACCTGTAGTCATAGGTAAGTTTGTAAAGTCTAATAAGTCTTTCGTCTTTCTATAATATAAGTCAGTAGAGAAGGTAATGCGATCGTTAAAGAATGAGAGATCAATACCTAAATTGGTTTGATTAGTTGTTTCCCACTTCAATGCTTCATTTCCAAAACTAATTGGCACTACACCAACCAATGGTCTATTGCCTGAAGGATAAACAGCATGTCCATACTGACCAGAACTTGTATAACCCCACATACCTTTTTTCTGTCCAAGGACATCATAGATTGCATTGTTTGAAACAGCATCATTCCCTAACTGTCCCCAACCTGCTCTCACTTTACCTGATGATAAAATTGATTTTATACTCTTTGCAAAATTCTCTTCTGTGAAATTCCATGCAGCTGAGAATGAAGGGAAATAGCCCCATCTATTATTTTTATGGAAATTAGAAGAAGCATCTGCTCTAAATGAAGCTGTCAAATAATACTTACTATCGTAGTCATAATTAATACGACCTAAGAAAGACATTGAACGATTCTTTGAAATAGCAGAAGACACCATATAAGCATCAGATTTTCCATTTTGAAGAGAAGCCATACCTAATGACTCATAGGCTGGATCTATCTGAGTAGCTTGTACATTATTGATCTTTGTCATTCTACCGTCAAAAGTAATACCGGCCACTCCATTTAAGTTGTGCTTTTTATTGATTGTCGTATTATAGCGAACTGTATTTTCATTTAACCAACTTGAAACTTCTCTATTATAAAGTTGTCCGTTAACTCCATTCACAGAACCAGGATAACCATATCGAGTTTTTGAATTATTAAAAGTTTCATTTCTAGTTTTATTACTTACATAGTTTCCACTTACTTTGAAGAATAAATTCTTAGCCAATTCATATTCAGCAAAACCATTGTATCGAACAATAGTAGTAGAAAACTTCCTATACTCATTATTCAATGACATAATAGGGTTGAATCGATAATCATTTGTGGCATTTACAGACTCATCTCTAATATTATCCATTAAACTATTTAAGGGTACACCTGGCTCGGTTACTGGGCGATATCCCCAAACACTAAAGAATAAATTGTTCATTCCACTGTGTGAGCTTTGAGAAGGATCACTACCCAAAGTTACTTTTCGATCAAAATGAGAGTTAATGTTAATTCGAAGTTTATTGTGGCGAATATTTGTACCTATTGAACCCTGAATACGATTTACATTAGAATTAATAACTACACCATCTTGATCAAAATATCTAAAAGAGGCATTGTATCTAGCTTCTCGTGAACCACCTGTTAATCGTATATTATGACTCTGTTGCCAAGCAGACTCAAAGATTTCATTTTGCCACTTGTACTGAGGAACATTTAAATAATCTTCAGCAGAGAATTTATGTCCATCTAGTTCTTTATAATAGCCTGAATTCATGTCTTTCTCTGAAAGAATTTCTTCTTGCAGTTTCACAAACTGATAGGCATCCATTAACTCTATCTTTTTGGGAACCCAATGTACTCCAGCATCAAAGTCATAAGCTACCTGAAGTTTACCCATTTTACCTTGTTTAGTAGTAATAATGATCACTCCATTAGCTCCTCTTTTACCATAAATAGCAGCAGCAGAAGCATCTTTTAAAATATCAATAGAGGCAATATCATTTGGGTTAATAGAACGACCAACAGAACCATCTGTTATAAATCCATCAACCACATACAAGGGATCAGTACTTCCAGTAAGAGTAGATTTACCACGAATAACAATATTCATTTCTCCTCCAGGTGTTCCAGAACCAGAAGATACTTGAACACCTGCTACTCTACCAGCAAGCGCCTGATCAAAACTACTCACAGGCGTCTTTGTCATATCCTCAATATTGGGTTGACCTACAGACCCTGTTAAATCTTTTCTTTTTACAGTCTGATAACCAATAACCACAACTTCTTCTAAAAGTTCAGAACTTTCACGAAGAATCACAGTCATCGGTGCTTTAGCATCCGCAGCTATTTCACGAGTATTATAACCAATGTATGAAAACTCAAGCATCTCTTTCTTCGTAGGCATTGAGAGCATAAAATTTCCATCAATATCTGTTATACAACCTTTCTGTGGATCACTCTTTAACTTAACTGTGACTCCAATTAATGGTTCTCCAGTTTCTGAAGTTACAACTCCTCTTGTAACATTCTGTCCAAACACAGCTGTAGTAATAAATACAAAACTGATTACTAAGCTTAGTTTTAATATAAAATTACGTGTTCTCATTTATTAGAGGTTTATTAATAGTTTAGAATAATTATTCATTGGGAATTAAATCTATGTTATCTAGCAATACTGAAATTTGAATAGACCTATCATTATTGTCGTACTTTGTAGCCAAACCTATAACGACTGCAGATCGATCTAAAAGCTTATTGGTGTATCCACCACTTTTGGGGTGTACACCTGGAGTAATAGTCAAAGAATACTCTTTCCACTCAGGAGTTATATCTACCCAGGTTGATCCCTCTATGACACTTCCATTTCCTGTCACAGCACCCACAAATATCTTATCACAATCAATATTACTTTTCGCATAAAAGCGAAGTGTATATGATTTTGTACGCTCTATTTCTACAAATTGAGCAATAGCAGTAGTCTCCCACTTATCTAAGTTCTTCTGAGGTGAATTTTTACCAACACTAAGCAAAACACATTTCTTTCCTGCATAACTATCTGAATCAATAATAGATGCAGTTAGGTAGCCTGAGTTACTTGCTTTCTTAAACCATTGACCTCTTTCGATCATGAATTCTCTATCAATAGTAGGATTTGTTTTTTGTACCAGATTACCCAACTCTCCAAAACCTGCTATTCGAGGTAATTGATTATTTTGAAAGGTAGGCTGGTTTTCAAACCCTCCATCTGCTATTAAAGTCGTCTGGGCTTTAGCACTTAATGCAATTACACTAAGTACTAGCAAAATTATTTTTCTCATATTATCGTGTTTTATTTATTTTTAATTGAACGGGGTTATGGTATATTGGTACTTTCCTTTTAAACTGGGTTTTTGAGAAATAAGAGTCAGCCTATAAATGTATTTACCCCATACTTTTGACAATCGAGGATCTGACAACTCTATTGTTTCCAGTTCTGCTTTAAACTCAGAAGCCTTATAGTTTAGTCGAGCTTTATTTCCATCAACATCTATTAACGCTACACCTGGAGTAGTAATATCAACATTACCCCAAAGCATAAAATGAACTCTGTTCGGACTAATTATTGAGTTTATTTCAAACTCATCTGTTATAACTAGTGCAGTAGAATTCAACTGGTAGCTCCTTTTCCAAGAAGTAGTGTTACTTGTTGGTGCATACGCCTTAGTAATATCTAATGACAAACTTTTCTTTTTGGCAGAAAAATTCACGTCAGTAGCTCTATACTCTGAACCAAAAACCTGCTCTGAGCCATTTATCGTTGGTAAATTGTGATATATACTGCGCATAGTCCAGATGGAGTAACGTTCAGGACCAAAAGTCTGACGGGTATAAGTACCTACTCCCACATCTATAATCAGAGGAGTATTATTTAAATAAAGAGAAAAGGTTCCCACATCATTGTGGTTGTGACTCTCGTTATTATGCCCTCCCTTCGATGCTAAAAATAAGTTTTTGTTTTTGATGTAATAAAATTGAGTTTCAGGATATGAAATAACTTCCGCCTTCTTATAAGGAAGATTATTAGTGCGAATTTCTGAGTCAAAAGACAAGGACTCAAGTGCTCTAAACACATCAACACCAAATGTGAGAGAGTTTTTACCACCTTGAATCAATTCTGATGCAAATCGTTTCATAGGTTCACTCTCTACCGCCGAACCATATCTATAAATTAAAGCAACATCAGCAGAGAAACGTGCAGAAGCATCGGCAAAATTAACTACCCAATCTTCACCTACATAGGAATTGGGGATATATTCTCCCATTTTTTTAAGTTGAGGATTGTCAAATATAGAGATATGATCTCCCGTTCCCCAACTCAAAATTCTTAGATAGTCGTACAACTTTCCTGCAGCATGTCCCCAATAGGATGGACCTTCTTCACAAGCCCCATCACTTTTTATATAATTAAGAAACTGATCAACAGAGCGCATACTTTTATAGACATCTTGAGCTAGAAGTTCTGCATCTTTCTCTAAAAGGAATAAACACTGCAAAGCATTAAAGTTACACCATGGATTCCAGTTGTTGACTAACTGTCCTTTGTTCCCAGAAAGAGCCATCCACCAATAACGAGTTTCATTTCTATAGGGGATAATCATCTTATCATATAATTCCTTGTATAACCTGTTGGATATTTCTGGATTAATTTTATCAAACTCTTCATGTAAGAAATAGTAAGTCCAAGCCAATAATCCACTTAGACGAGCAGAACCTAAATCTATAACTTGATCATTTATTTCGGGTAAAGTTCTTTTTGAGAGCTGAGCTGGTAAATGTGCAGATAAAACCCAAGAAGTTCTTTCACATTGTAAAAACACTCCATCTATTATTTGATCTAGAAAACGACCTTTTCCCTCTGCTAGTTCTGCTAATAATAAGTCGGAAAGAGCATTTTGATTAGCAGTATGAGCATCCTCCATTAACTTACGATTACCTGTACGCTCATAGGCTAAATAATCGG
Source organism: Bacteroides coprosuis (assembly GCF_020741705.1). NCBI lineage: Bacteria > Pseudomonadati > Bacteroidota > Bacteroidia > Bacteroidales > Bacteroidaceae > Bacteroides > Bacteroides coprosuis. The sequence continues at coordinate 20,205 of NZ_DYYK01000105.1, read as the reverse complement.
TTGCTGTTATCAAAGCCCATTTATAATTCAGTTTTGATTCCCCTCTTTTTATAACCTTATTTTTGTTTTCTCCTAAAAAAGAATCCCATCCAGATCTATCTGTATAACTTGGATAAGGCACCCATTTTTGATCTAAAACTAATGATGTTTTCACCTCATTCAAGTCATAACGAGAACTTAAATAATCTTGAGCATAAGAGGCCCCTAAGAAAGAGTTAAAGATAAAGCAAACTACTGCTACAACATGCGTTTTCATAGTTGAATTATGATTTCTTATTTATCGGTCTTAAATTATTACAAGAGTGATATAACCACTCCAATTTTGCATGCGTAAACATATATTATCTGCTATATATAGCTGTACAATATCAAACATTAAACGTACAAAAACGTACAACAGATTATATAACAAGTGATTACAAACAATAATTATACTAAAATAATACAAGGTAAAATTGTACTTTATTTCTCTTCTACTTAAAAAAGATATAAATTTGTACTCCTAACCTATATCCTTATCCTATATTTTATAATGACAACCCACACTAATTAAATTCATAAGAATTAGATGCGTAGATATTTTTTTGCCCTATTTTTTTTACTTCTCTTAGTCAACAAGATATGTGCTCAAGAGATTAAGTTTAGACACCTAAATACTGAGTCTGGCTTATCACATAACTCCGTTTTGAGTTTGTACGAAGATGAGTTTGGATATATATGGATAGGTACACGTGAAGGCTTGAATAAATATAATGGCTCCTCCATCGACTCTTATCAGATCGACAAAGATGAGCCCTCAACTATATTCTCCAATAATATCAAGCGAATTACAGGAAATAAAAAAGGAAAAATATATGTACTATGTACAGATGGATTATCTGAGTATGACATTATTAAAGAGCAATTTACCTCCTTATGGCATGATTCAAGTTTGAACGGCCTATACTATAAAGACCATCTCTACGTAACACGCAAAAATATAGTTTATCAATACGATGAAAAAGTAAAACAATTCATAGCTAAATATAACCTACCCTCCAACCTTGTTATATCCTCTATTTATATAGACCAAGACTCTTACCAGATGTATTTAGGATGTAATGATGGCTTATACCTACTCAACTTAAACACAAAAGATATTAATCAAGTCCTCTCATCATTGAGTCCGATTTCGAATATATACAAAGACTCTGAAAACTTTTTTTGGATATCAACGTGGAATGAAGGTTTGTTTTGCTTAAAAGACAATAATATTATAAAGCATTTCACTAAAGAATCTCCCTCACCCCATACTCTTTCGTCTAATTTTATAAGAGAATGTTGTGAGGATAATAGTGGTAATCTATGGATTGGAACCTTTGCAGGACTTAACAAATACAACAAAGCGACAGGAGAAGTACAGCACTATACGCCCACTAACTCTACAGGAGGCTTAAGTCATTCCTCCGTATGGTCTATCATCAAAGACCAACAAGGAACAATCTGGATTAGTACTTATTTTGGTGGAGTAAACTATTTCAATCCTGAACTGACAATTCATAAAGAATATAAAGCCTCTACAAAAGAACAAGAAGGATTGAGCTCACCCATCATTGGTAGAATGACTGAGGATAATCAGAACAATTTATGGATTTGCACAGAAGGAGCAGGAGTTAACGTATTAAATAGAAAAACCGGGAAATTTAAATGGTATCTACCCTTAAAGTCTGATAATAGCATATCACACAATAACATAAAAGCAATTTATTATGACAGCCAGAGAGATGAAATCTGGTTTGGGACTCATCTCGGTGGTTTAAATAGACTCCAACTTGCAACCAATCGTTTTACGGCTTTTAAACATTCGGAACAAGATAGTACTACAATTGCATCTAATATTGTCAGAGACATTCAACCTTGGAGAAATTTTCTATTTCTTGCTACAGACAAAGGAGTCTCTCTTTTTAACAGAAGCAATAATTTAAGTTCAAATCTTTTTAAAAATACTCAATATGAATCTAAGATAGAAGATACCTATTCATTACTACTAGATTCTAAAGAAAACTTATGGATATCTGTTATTGGTGAAGGGGTATATCAACTAAATTTAAAAAATGACGAAATAAAACACTTTTTCTATTCAGAAAAAGACTCAAACTCTATCAGCAGTAACAACATCAATAGTATTTACGAAGATCAAGATGGAGCTATATTCTTCTGCACTTCTGGCAGAGGATTAGATATCTATAACCCTAAAGATCAATCTATCCGCAACTTTAGAACTACAGAAGGAGTAATCAGTGATTTTATTTATAATATTATAGAGACACATCCGAACTCGTTCTTAATTACAACCAATTTAGGTTTTTCTCTCTTTGATAAAACTAAATCAACCTTCAAAAACTACAGCGTTTTTAAAGGCTTACCTCTTAGTGCTATTAATGATAACTCACTCTATCTAACCGAAGATAAAGAGGTTTTTATAGGAGGAATGAATGGATTAATGTCTTTTAAACTCGAAGATTTAGAGATGCCATCTAAAAAGTATAGTATCTATTTTGACCGTTTATTTATTAATAATCAAGAAATATCTCCCAACGATTCTACCTCTATCTTATCTCAATCTCTTTTAGTTACTCAAGAAGTAACTCTAAAGGCTAAAGAGAACACTATAGATATAGATGTCACAACTAATAACTTTATACCCTATAACAAAAAAAGTCTGGAATACAGACTAGAAGGGTTCTCCAACAAATGGATCACTTTGGAATATCCCAATAGAAGGATAACCTATACGAAACTACCCCCAGGGATATATAATCTGATCGTTCGAGAGTTAAATAACGAACAAAAAACAGCAAATGAGGCAACTCTGAAAATAAGAGTACTGCCCCCCTGGTATCAAACTCCACTAGCTTACATCTCCTATCTGACAATACTTGGATTAATTAGCTTTTATTTAATTAGGACTTACAAAAGGAGACTAGAGTTGCAGACCTCATTAAAATATGAAAAAGAGCATATTAAAAATTTAGAAAAGCTCAACCAGTCTAAATTAAACTTTTTCACCAATATCTCTCATGAGTTTAAGACCCCTCTAACAGTCATTATCGGTCAGCTGAGTTATTTACTAGATCATGAAGAGTTTCCGGGGAACATATACAATAAGATATTGACTTCTTACAAAAATAGTCTTCAGCTTAATGAACTAATCACTGAATTATTAGACTTCAGAAAACAAGAAGAAGGACATATAAAAATACGAGTTGAAGAACATAATATAGTAGATTTTCTACAAGAGAATTATATTCTTTTTAAAGAGTTTGCACTCACAAGAAACATACACTTTCATTTTTCATCTGAAGTAAAAAAACTCTCTGTTTGGTTTAGTGATATACACATGCAGAAAGTTATTAACAACTTACTATCTAACGCCTTTAAGTTTACTCCTGAAGGAGGAGAAATCAATATTCATCTATCTGTAAGTAGCCAAGATTGCATTATTGAGATCAGCGATACGGGGAAAGGGATTGACGAGGAAGACCTCCAACACATATTCGATCAGTTTTACCAAGTAGATAATAGCGACCTAATTCATGCCGGTAGTGGTATTGGATTGGCTTTCAGTAAAGGAATCATTGAGTTACACCACGGTGTATTAGAAGCGAAGAGTACTCCTAAAGAAGGATCTATTTTCTCTATTTATCTAAAACTTGGAAATAGTCATTTTTCTCCTGATCAACTTAAAAAGCCAGACTTTGATCAAACATCAGTCAGTCAAATAAACAAACCTTCAATAATTATAGAAGAACATAAGCCTCAGCTAGAAAAGGCCAATCACAAACACAAAGATACAAAACTCCTAATTGTAGAAGATAATACAGATTTAAGACTTACCCTAGTAGATATCTTTAAGGATTTCTATGAAGTAATTGATGCACCTGACGGTGAAGAAGGATTGAAACTAGTTCAAGAAGAAAATCCAGACATTATTATTAGTGATATTGTTATGCCTAAAATGACAGGAATAGAACTCTGCAAAGCAGTAAAGACAGACATTAACACCTGTCACATTCCATTCATTTTATTAACTGCTAAAACATCCTTAGAGCACAACTTGGAGGGGCTTAAAATTGGAGCTGATGATTATATTTCTAAGCCTTTTAATATGGAAATATTAATATCGAGGTGTAATAATCTTATTAATAGCAGGCGCTTATTGCAAGAGGTTTTCAGCAAACAGCCCCAAATGACCGCACAAAAACTAGCAACAAACCCCTTGGATAAAGAGACTTTGGAAAGGGCTTCAACCATTATTGAAAAGAATATGGATAATACAGAGTTCAATCTAAATGATTTTGCTAAAGAGATGGGTATGTCAAGAACAAACTTATTTACTAAAATAAAAGCTTTAACAGGTCAAACTCCTAATAATTTCATTTCGACCATACGTTTAAAAAAGGCGGCTTATCTACTTAAAGCACATCCAGAATTAAACATTACAGAGATTGCTACTATGACAGGATTTAACACCTCACACTATTTTAGCAAATGCTTTAGAGATGCATATCAACAAACACCTAGTGATTACAGAAAAGAGTAAACTACTTATTATAAAGTAATTACATTCAACAAGCATATCTTTACACACAATAGTATACAAGAATTGTATTTTATTGTACAACACCCTATACAGTATATTCTATATTAGCCACCAATCCATTAATGAACAAAATAAAAGATCAGAGTTTAAAAACACTTTTGGCTATATGAAAAACATATTCAATTTCAGAAATGCAATTTTAGGAACACTTGGAACGGTTAGTTTGACAGCTTGTGCATCGCAACCTACTCAACAACAAAACTCACCCAATGTTATTTATGTATTTCCTGATCAGTTTAGAAATCATGCACTCTCTTTTTGGGGAGAAGAAGGATTCTCTAACCATGTAAACTTTACACCCGATCCAACACACACACCAGTTCTTAATAAGTTTGCGAAAGAATCTGTTGTGCTAACTTCTGCAATGAGCAACTTTCCCTTGAGCAGTCCTCATAGAGGAATGTTATTAACAGGAATGTATCCCGATGGCAGTGGTATAACACTCAATTGCAATAGTGAACGTCCCTTCTCTTCTCTTAGACAAGATATCGAAACCATCAGTGATGTTTATTTTAAAGCAGGATATGATTGTGGATACATTGGCAAATTACATGCCGAACATCCAACACCAAATGATCCCGACAGACCAGGGAAATATGTTGAAGACAGAATACCCGCTTGGGATGCATACACTATACCCGAAAATAGACACCATTTTAATTATTGGTATAGCTATGGAACCTTTGATGTACATAAAGAACCTCATTACTGGGATACTGAAGGCAATCGACATGAAATAAAGGAGTGGTCACCCAAGCATGAGGCTGATAAAGCAATAGAGTATATTTCAAATGCAAATAATACCAGAGATCCAAACAAACCCTTCTTTTTGATGGTGGGAATGAATCCTCCTCATAGTCCATATCACTCTCTTGAAGATGTGATGGAAGAAGATTATAACTTATATAAAGACGTCGATATTGATAGCTTACTAATAAGACCCAATGCAGATAAAAATTTGCCTAAAGCTAAAGAAGCAACCCCCTACTATTTTGCATCTGTTACTGGTGTAGATAGAGAGTTCGGGCGAATCTTAGCAGAATTAGAAAAGCAAGGATTAACAGAAAATACGATTGTTGTATTTGCCTCTGATCACGGCGAAACCATGTGTAGTCAAGGAACAGATGACCCTAAAAACTCTCCTTACACAGAATCTATGAATATTCCTTTTATTGTTCGTTATCCAGGTAAGTTGAATCCTCATGTTGATAATCTGTTGATGTCCTCCCCAGATATTATGCCAACATTACTAGGACTAAGTGGACTTGACGATCTAATTCCAACTCATCTAGATGGACGTAACTTCGCTCCTCTATTTTTTGAGAAAGAAAACAATATCGAACGTCCTAAGGGTGCTATTTATATACAAAACATCAATGGAGACAAGGATGAAAACGGTCTAGTTAAAAACTATTTTCCATCTGCAAGAGGAATTAAAACAGCCGATTATACACTTGCTTTATTTATTAATAAGCAAGACAAAGCGTTAAGTAGAGTCCTCCTATTTGATGATAAAAATGACCCTTATCAACTAAATAATTTAGATAGAAAAGAGAACAAAGAGTTATTCAATCAACTTTGTCAACAATTAGCAGAACTTCTTAAAGAAACAGATGATAGATGGTATCAAGAAAGAATCTTATCTGATATTATCCCTTACAATTAATAAGTTTAATTTATTGATACTCTCAACACTAACTAAAACACCATGATAAATCATACCCTCATCAATAGAGTAATTTGTATTCTACTAATTGCTTTGACAGGTTCAACAACCTATTCTCAAGTTTTAAAACACGAAAGGTTAATCTCTTTTGAAGAGTCCTCCGACTTGAAAAATATAACCTACACAAATTCTTCCGTTGCACTCTCTAGTGATAAATATAAAGATGGGGAAAAATCACTGATGTGGAGTTTTCAGCCCAATGCTAGTTTACACTTGAAGAAAGACTTGCATTTCGAGCCTAAAGATTCAACGGGTAAAGACACCTATCTTTCTACCCTATCTATGTGGGTGTACAATACCAAAGCCAATAATAGTGCTATGAAGTTTTCTTTTCTAAAAAGAGGAAAGAAATGCTCAAGCTTTGCAATGAATATGAACTTTACAGGTTGGAGACCTATATATGTTTCTTATGAAAGAGATATGGAAGGTACACCTCAAATAGGTATGGACGAAATTAAAATAGAAGCACCAGAAGAAAGTGGGAAAGTCTATTTTGATTTATTAATTACTGCAGCAAAAGTAGATCACAGACATCACACACCTGATAAACAACTACCTTTTCTAAATAAAGGAATTCAAAACCATTGGTTAATTCTTCTTCAAAATGATGAAATAGCTCCAGACCCTGCTCTCTATTCGAGCAGGGTCTCAGAATCTGAGATCACAGATATAGCTATCATGGAAGATAGACTTAGAACTCTCTTATTTACTCCAGTTACTGTAAATCAAAAAAAGATAGAAGCTCTTCAAAAAGAATTTGAAGAGTATGCTATTGTCAGAGACAATAATACAATAAAAGGCCGTTCAATGTTTTTTGCTCGTTGGGCTGAAACCTTTGAAAGACTCATGCCCGATTGGCATAAGAATACGTATGTAAAAAGAGGACAAGAGTACCAAAAGTACTTTAACCTAATGAATAAATTAGCTATAAACTACAACAGCTCGGACAATACCGAATACAAAGAAACTTTAGCTAAACTATTTTTACTTATGTATGACCATGCAACAGATCAAGGAGTTGCTTATGGTAGCGGATTAGGAAATGCAAGCCACTATGGATATAGCTTTAGAGGACTATTTACCTCTTATTTCTTAATGAAAGATGTTCTTGCAAAAAATGGGCGTTTAGAAGAAGCTATGAAAACGTTACAATGGTATGGTCAAACCAATGAGATCTTTATTCGCCCTATAAAAGACGGTATTGATATGGACGCTTTTAATACGCTCTCTATGGGTAGAATATGTAGTATTTTAATCATGGAAAACTCTCCATCTAAAGTACAATATATAAAAGCATTTAGCCGATGGATTGATACAGGTTGTAAACCATCACCTGGTCTTGACGGAGCATTCAAAGCCGATGGTGGTGCCTTTCATCACAGAAACAACTACCCAGCTTATGCTGTAGGAGGCTTGAATGGGGCTACAAATATGCTTTATATATTGAGTAGAACTTCTTTTGCTGTTTCGGAACTAGGACATAATACCGTTAAAAACGTATTATTAACAATGAGATTCTATTGCAACACTACTCATTTCCCTCTATCCATGTCGGGCAGACACCCCGATGGTAAGGGAGAATTAGTCCCCACGCACTTTGCCAGAATGGCTATTGCTGGTACACCTGACGGCAAACAAGAATTAGACAAAGAAATGGCAGCTGCCTATCTAAGACTAATTAATGAGAGTATGAATGCTGAAAAACAAGAATACATGCCCAAAACCAATAATAAAGAGACCTTAGAGTTCATCCGTTTATTTAATAATGCCGGAATTGAAGCAGAAAAAGATCCTCAAGGTAATTTGGCACTTGGATATGGATGTGTATCGGTTCAGAGAAGAAGTAATTGGTCGGCGGTAGTGAGAGGTCATTCCAGATACTTGTGGGCAGCAGAACATTACTTAGGAGCCAACTTATATGGACGCTACCTAGCTCATGGGAGTATGCAAATAATGACCGCACAGCCTGAAGAAAGAGTATCTCCTCAAACGAGTGGTTGGGAACAACCAGGATTCAACTGGGCAAGAATACCAGGGACTACTGCCATACACTTGCCTATAGAACAAATGAAAGCTAATGTACTTAACGTAGATAAGTTTTCAGGTTTTGAAGAAATGTTATTCTCAGACGAAGCTTTTGCGGGTGGATTGTCTCATCATAGAAACAATGGTAATTTTGGAATGAAGCTACACGAACATGACAAATACAATGGGTCTCATAAGGCTCGCAAATCATACCATTTCTTCAATGATAAAATAGTTTGTCTGGGTTCAGATATAGAAAACAACAATGCAAACTATAACACAGAAACAACTATATTTCAATTAACAGGTAGTGACTCTCTATTTAAGGATTATTGGAACAGTCAAGACCCAAGCCAAAGATACTGGATTGACCATTTAGGCACAGGTTATTTTATTCCGAAGAAAGAAGGAAATAACCTTATTTTTGAGAAAAACTGGATCCAAAAGTCAAGATATCAAAACTCAGGAAAAGAGTCTGAAGGAAGCTGGGTTAATCTTATAATTGACCATGGAAAATCACCTATTCACCAAGAATATGAATATGTAGTTTTACCTCAAACTAAAATCAAATCAAATCAATCCAAAAAAATAGCATCTTCATATCAAGTTCTACAAAAAAACAAGTCAGCACATATTGTAATGGATAATCAAACCCATACAACTTCATTTGTATTTTTTGAAGCCCCCCAACAACCGATATCCTCAACTATAAAATCTGTAGATGCCCCTTGTTTGCTTATGGTAGAAGAAAACAAAGACCTACTAGATATAACAGTGAGCAATCCTGATTTAGCCCTGTATCAAGGAGCTTCTGATGAAATATATGATCATTCAGGTAAAAGAATCGAAAGAAGCATCTATTCAAGACCATGGATTGGAAATGAGAGTAAAACCGTGCCTGTTCATATTACTCTTGAAGGAAAATGGATGATCCTAAACAATAACGGATATATAAATATAACTATTAAAAATAATCACACTTATATAAAGTTTAATTGTAAAGATGCTGCAAGTATCAATGTCGAATTACAACGGTTGAAGAAGTAAATTTATTTTAGTTCGGATTACCTATTTTTTAGGAAGAGGGTGCAAATAAGTACCCTCTTTTTTTCTTAGCTAATCGATACTGAGAAGACTCTCCCGTTGAAACTTTTAATTATTTTCACTAAGGTAAGAATAGATCATGACACCGACATGACAACTACATGTCGGTGTCATGATCTATTCTTGTCGGTGTCAAAAAAGAGATGTACAAATGAAAAAAACACTCCTTTTAATATTGCTTTTTATTAGTCACTATTCTTCAGCAGAAGAACTAATAAAACATCCAAGACTATTGTCTTTTGAAAAAGAAATACCCTCTTTCATCCTTTCTAATAATTCAAAGCTCTCTCTATCTGCTGATCACTTTAGAGATGGAGAAAATTCTTTATTATGGGAGTTTACTCCAAAGTCTGAATTAATTATTCATAAGAATATCGAGTATGAAAAAACACCTCTAGGAAGTTCTCATATTTCAACTTTCTCAACATGGATTTATAATGAGACACCCTTACAACAATCTCTTGTATTCCAGTTTTACAAAGACGATCAAGAATGCTGCTCCTTTCAATACAACCTCAACTTTACAGGATGGCGAGCCGCTTATGTAGCTTATGATAGAGATATGAAAGGCACACCACAATCGGGGATGAATAAAATAGTTATTACCGCACCCCAAAAATCAGGAAGAGTATTTTTTGATATGCTTTTAACGGCATCCAAAGTAGATAAAAGACATCATACACCCGATATACAACAGCCATTTGTTAATAAAGGAGTAACGAATCATTGGCAAGTGATGCTCGAAAAATCCAAAATAAAAGCAGACACGACATTCCTTTCTCCCATTTCAAACAAAGACAAACATTTTATAAATGTTATGGAAGGACGATTGAAGGAAATTATTACTAAACCTACTAAAATAACAGATTCAAAAATTGAACAACTAAAAGAAAAACTAGCAAAATACGCAATACAAAGGAAAAACAACCAGATTACAGGACTACCTCTCTTTTATGTATATTACTCTGAGGCATTTGAAAAATTAATCCCCAATTGGAGCAGAAAGTTATTTACGAATAAGGGACAAGAATTTAAAGAGTACTTTGATTTGATGTATCAAATAGCAAGTAGCTATGAATATGCGAACACAGAAGATCAAAAAAAGAACTTAGAAGAGATGTTCCTAGATATGTTCGACTATGCCGAAGATCAAGGAGTATCTTATGGAAGTGGATTAGGTAATGCAAGTCATTATGGATATAGTTTCAGAGGCTATTTCTCTTCATGCTTTTTAATGAAAGATGTCCTTTTGAGGCACAATCGGCTAGACAAAGCCTATCATGCCCTTCAATGGTATGCACAAACCAATGAGGTATTTAGTGAACCAACAATAAATGGACAAGATATGGATGCCTTTAACACCTTGGCACTAGCAAAAATTTGCAGTATTCTCCTTATGGATGACTCCGATGAGAAACTTCAATATATTAGGGCTTATGGTAGATGGATAGATACTGGTTGCAAACCGGCTCCTGGTTTACGAGGCTCATTCAAAGTAGATGGTGGTGCATTCCATCATGTAAACCATTATCCTGCTTATGCAGTAGGTGGTTTAGGAGGAGCTGTAGATATGATTTACATATATCACCAAACACCTTATGCCATTTCAGAAGAAGGACATTCTACTATTAAAAGAGTACTGCTCAATATGCGCTTCTATTGTAATCAAAATCATTTCCCTCTAGCATTGTCGGGAAGACATCCAGATGGCAAAGGCACATTAGAGGCTATACAGTATGGAAGACTTGCTATGTCGGGAACACCAGATGGCAAGCAGAACATAGATACAAAAATGGCTTCTGCCTATTTGAGATTAATAAAAGGAGATAAGAACCAAAATAACTATGACAACAAAAAACTAAAGAAGTATTTCACATCAATGAATATAAGTGAAGAAGCTCACCCAGAAGGCAACTTAACTATGGGCTATGCTTCTATTACTGCACATAGAAGAGCTAATTGGCTAGCTATAGCTAAAGGGTTCTCAAGATACTTTTGGGCGGCAGAACATTATGCCCATGAGAATTTATTTGGTAGATATCTATCCTATGGATCGCTACAAATCTTAACAGCTAAGGACTCAAGTATAGTTTCTCCAAAAACAAGTGGATGGATAGAAGAAGGTTTCGACTGGGCTAGAGTTCCTGGAGCAACAGCCATAAAACTCCCTATAGAAAAGATGAGAGCAGCAAAAAACAAATCAGAACTTTTGCTCTCAGATGAAAGCTTTGTTGGAGGGATAACGCAAGAAGACTCAAACGGAGCGTATGCCATTAAACTTCATGAGCATGGAAGATATGAAGGCAGCCATAGAGCACGAAAATCATATCATTTTTTTGATAATAGAATTATTTGTTTGGGTTCGAATATCGAAAATGAAAACTCAGAGTACCATACAGAAACAACTATCTTTCAATTGGCTATTTTAAATAAAGGAGACTTCTCTTATTGGGAAAAGCACACTAGGTTTAAAAGCCGATGGATAGATCATTTGGGAACTGCCTATTATATCTCTCCACAAACTACAGAAAAGCTAGTGTTTGAAAAGAGTTATCCTCAAAAATCTAAGCTCAATACAGGAAAATTATCACAAGGGGACTGGATAAACCTTACAATTGATCATGGGATATCTCCGAATGGAGAGACCTATGAATATGTTATTATTCCACAAGCAACCCAAAAAGAGTTGGATACTATAGAAGATTCTTACGAAGTACTTCAAAAAGATAAAAATGCTCATATCGTAAAAGATTTAAAATCAAAGACAACCTCTTTTGTGTTTTTTGAAACCCCAAAATCAATTCCTAGTAAAATCCTACTCTCTGTTGACACTACAGGTTTAGTCATGCTAAAAGAAAACAAGAAATCGATATCACTAACGGTTTCTAACCCTGATCTCGCTTTTTATAAAGGAGAATCACAGATTTTAAAAGATAAAAATGGTCGACAGCAGATGATCAATCCTTATGCTGTACCCTGGAAAGACAATGAAAGCCAAGAGATGCCTATAACGATACGATTAAAAGGCAAGTGGTATCCATCTCAAATTTCAGATAGTATTATTATAACACACTATAAAGATGAAACAATCCTAGTTTTCAAATGCAAACACGCTTTCAGTTATAATGTAACTCTATCTAAACAAAAATAAATATTCAATACAAAATGAGAGGTTCATTTTAAGAATAAAAGAGTAAAATCATTGTTTATTAAAGGATAATGCTTTCCTTTGCTCTGGATAGATGAAGTTCTAATTCATCGATTTACATATAACACGGTTTTACTTCTCGTCATAATATAACGCTTTGTAATTGCTCTGTTCGGTTAATCTTTCTATTATTTGAATCATCTATCAAAGTGTTATTTTTTAATTTATTTATATTTTTCATTATGAACATTTATGTAGGAAACCTTAACTACCGTGTTAGGGAAGATCAACTACAAGAAGTTATGGAAGACTTTGGCGTAGTAAACTCAGTTAAACTTATTTTAGATCGCGAAACTGGCCGCTCAAAAGGCTTTGCTTTTGTTGAAATGGACAATGACGATGATGCAGATCGCGCTATTAAAGAACTTAACGGAGCTGAATTCGAAGGTAGAACTATGGTAGTAAAAGAAGCTAGACCAAGAGCTTAACCCTAGAATAAAATATGAAAAGGAGGATATAGAGTCCTCCTTTTTTTTACATAAAAAAGGCCGACAAATTTGCCGACCTTCTCTTTTATCTTATTCTAATTATTCTTCTTCTCGCTGAAACTCCTTCTTTCTGAAAACAAAGCTTGTACTCAAGTACTTCTCACGAACAATTTTATTTTCTGCAAGTTCTTCTGGTTGACCTTGGAATAATATTTTACCCTCAAAGAGCAAATAAGCTCTATCTGTAATACTCAATGTTTCTTGAACATTATGATCGGTTATCAATATTCCTATATTTTTATCTTTAAGCTTCCATACTATTTGCTGAATATCTTCAACAGCTATTGGGTCAACACCAGCAAAGGGTTCATCTAGCATAATAAACTTAGGACTAATAGCCAGACATCTTGCAATCTCAGTACGACGCCTTTCTCCACCCGATAGTTGATTCCCCTTATTCTTCCTAACCTTCTGAAGTCTGAATTCAGAAATAAGATTTTCCAACTTATCCTTTTGATATTCAGAAGAAGTATTCGTCATCTCCAATACAGAAGCAATATTATCTTCTACACTCATCTGTCTAAAAACAGATGCCTCCTGAGCCAAATAGCCAATACCAGCTCGAGCTCTTTTGTACACAGGATAATCAGTGATATCTAAATCATTTAAAAAAATACGACCAGAGTTAGGCGTAATCAAACCTACTGTCATATAAAACGATGTGGTTTTACCTGCACCGTTTGGCCCAAGTAACCCTACAATTTCTCCTTGCTTTACATTTATCGATACTTGATTTACCACAGTACGTTTTCCGTATTTTTTCACCAGATTTTCCGTACGTAGTACCATCCTAGCCTCTTCCATATATCAGTGATTTTGGTGCAAATGTAGTGAAAATAAGATGAAATGATGTACATTTGTCTACAAATTAAACTAGGTATGCATAAAGTATTAACGGTAATTGGAAAGTATATACTCCTCATGAAGAGAACTTTCTCAAGACCAGAAAGAATGCGTATGTTCTTTAAATCATACATCAAAGAGATCGAGCAACTTGGTGTAAATTCTATAGGCATCGTACTTCTTATCTCTTTCTTTATTGGAGCTGTAATAACGATTCAAATTAAACTAAATATTGAAAGTGCATGGATGCCCCGATGGACTGTGGGATACGTAACTAGAGAAATTTTATTACTAGAGTTCTCGTCAGCTATTATGTGTTTAATACTTGCAGGGAAAGTAGGATCCAATATTGCCTCTGAAATTGGCACAATGCGTGTAACCCAGCAAATTGATGCACTAGAAATTATGGGTGTAAATCCTGCAAGCTTCCTTATACTTCCTAAGATAACAGCGATGATGACTGTTATTCCTGCTCTAGTAGTTTTTAGTATAGTATCTGGTATCGTAGGAGCTTTTGCGACCTGCTGGTTTGGAGGTATTATGACGGCTACAGATTTAGAGTATGGACTTCAATATAATTTTGCCGAAGATTTTATTTGGGCAGGCATTATTAAATCCCTCTTCTTTGCTTTCATTATAGCGAGTGTTTCCGCTTTTTTCGGATACACCGTAAAAGGAGGTTCTACAGATGTAGGTAAAGCATCTACAGACTCCGTAGTAATTAGTAGTGTGTTAATTTTATTTGCAGATTTAATACTTACTCAACTTTTAATGGGATGATAGAAATAGCAAACTTATATAAGTCTTTTGGAGATAAAGAGGTTCTAAAGAACATCACCTTCACATTTGAAGAAGGAAAATCAAACTTAATCATAGGTCAAAGTGGATCAGGTAAAACAGTATTAATGAAATGTATTGTTGGATTACTTGAGCCGACAAGTGGAGAAATATTATACGACGGAGTAGATTTTCTAACTATTAACAAGAGAGCAAAAAAGCAACTTAGGGAAAAGATGGGTATGATTTTTCAAAGTGCTGCCTTATTTGACTCAATGACTGTGATGGATAATGTAATGTTCCCCCTAAATATGTTCTCCGATGAAACTTATAGGGATAGAGCAAAAAGAGCTATGTTCTGTTTAGACAGAGTCAATCTTCTAGACGCAAGAAACAAGTATCCAGGAGAAATAAGTGGTGGAATGCAAAAACGTGTCGCTATAGCTAGAGCCATTGCTTTAAATCCTAAGTATCTCTTCTGCGATGAACCCAACTCTGGACTAGACCCGAAAACTTCTCTCGTTATTGATGAACTTATTCATGGCATAACTTTGGAGTATAACATGACTACAATCATTAATACACACGACATGAACTCAGTTATGGGTATAGGAGATAAAATTATGTATATCTACCAAGGAGAAACCGAATGGCACGGAACCAAAGAAGAGATATTAAACTCAGAAAACAAGAGATTAAATGACTTCGTTTTTGCCTCAGATTTATTTAAGAAAGTGAGAGAAACAGAAGTAAATGAACAAAAAAAGGTTGACTTATAAAGTCAACCTTTTTTATTATTTCTGTCTGATGAAAACATTTATTGGATTGCCTGAAAGCTTCCATTTGCTTCTCATCTTATTCTCTAAAAATCTACGATATGGTTCTTTTATATATTGAGGCAAATTAGCGAAATACACAAAAGAAGGAACAGATGTATTAGGTAATTGAGTTACATACTTTATTTTAATATACTTACCTTTTACAGATGGTGGAGGATATGCCTCTATCAGTGGAAGCATTTCTTCATTTAACCTAGCTGTAGGTATTTTGATATTACGATTCTCATATACTTCACGAGCCTCTTCAAGAACTTTTAAAATTCTTTGTTTAGTTAAAGCAGACACAAATACAATTGGAAAATCTGTAAAAGGAGCAAAACGATTACGAATAGCATCTTCAAATGTTTTCATAACCTTAGCACTCTTATCTTCTACTAAATCCCACTTATTCACAACTACAACTAATCCTTTGTTATTTCTCTGTATTAAAGAATAAATGTTCAAGTCTTGACCTTCTACTCCTCGAGTAGCATCAATCATTAGTATACAAACATCAGCACCCTCAATAGCTCGGATAGATCGTATTACTGAGTAATATTCTAAGTCTTCAGTAACTTTCCCCTTTTTACGGATACCAGCAGTATCGACTAAGTAGAAATCAAAACCGAATTTATTATATCTTGTATAAATTGAATCTCTGGTAGTACCAGCAATCTCAGTTACTATATTTCTATCATGCCCAATAAAAGCATTTACAATAGAAGACTTCCCTGCATTTGGTCTACCGACCACTGCAAAGCGAGGGATATCATCATCTAGAATTTCCTCAACGTCTTTTCTCATATGACTTACTACTGCATCAAGTAATTCACCTGTTCCACTACCAGACATAGCAGAAATACAATAAGGATCACCTAATCCAAGCTTATAAAACTCTGCAGCATTATATTGTAAATCAAAGTTATCTGTTTTATTCGAAGCCATTATTACAGGCTTGTCAGTTCTTCTTAAAATAGAAGCAACCTCCATATCCAAGTCTGTAACACCATTTTTAACATCTACAACAAAAAGGATGATGTCAGCTTCATCAACAGCCAGCATTACTTGCTTTCTTATTTCTTCTTCAAAAACATCATCTGAGTTGACTACCCATCCACCAGTATCAACTACAGAGAACTCTTTACCAAGCCACTCTGCTTTACCATATTGTCGATCTCTAGTTGTACCAGCTTCATCGTTTACGATAGCTCTACGGGTTTTAGTTAAACGATTAAATAATGTAGACTTACCTACATTTGGACGCCCAACTATTGCAACTAAATTTCTCATAGTTTAATCGAATTATTCGACAATTGATGTCGAGTTATTATTATTTTAATCTTGTTGATAACCAAAGTTCTTCAATTCTTTGTCAGAGCTACGCCAATCCTTTTCTACTTTCACAAAAGTTTCTAAGAATATCTTTTTATTAAAGAATTGCTCCAACTCCTTACGTGCTTCTGTAGCTACTTTCTTCAAAGCTTTCCCTTGTTTACCAATTATAATTCCCTTTTGCGAATCACGCTCTACATAGATAACTACAGATATAACAATCTTGTTCTTATCTTCCTTAAAACTTTCAACAACAACCTCTGTTGCATAAGGAATTTCTTTATCGTAATAAAGCAGAATTTTCTCTCTTACTATTTCAGAAACAAAAAAGCGAGCAGGTTTGTCTGTCCATTGATCCTTTTCATAATAAGGTGGGCATTCAGGAATAAGCTCTGTCACTCTTCTTAAAATGTAATCTACATTAAAGTTTGATTTAGCAGAAATAGGTATAATTTCTGCTTTAGGGAGAAGTGTTCCCCAGTTTTCAACTAAAGCAGATAAATCTTCTTGATTACTTAAATCTATCTTATTAATCAAAA
Source organism: Bacteroides coprosuis (assembly GCF_020741705.1). Lineage (NCBI taxonomy): Bacteria > Pseudomonadati > Bacteroidota > Bacteroidia > Bacteroidales > Bacteroidaceae > Bacteroides > Bacteroides coprosuis. The sequence continues at coordinate 2,703 of NZ_DYYK01000105.1, read as the reverse complement.
CAAGAACAGGAACATCTAAGTTTGCAACTTTATCTATAAAATCTGTATGCTTATCTATTTTTTCAACTACATCAGTAACATAAAGCAATACATCAGCATCAGCTAAAGCTGATTGAGAAAACTGCAGCATTGATTCTTGCAGTTTATAATTAGGTTTTACAACTCCTGGGGTATCAGAAAAAACGATCTGAATATCATCAGTGTTATAAATTCCCATAATCCGATGTCTAGTAGTTTGTGCTTTAAATGTAGCAATAGATATACGCTCCCCTAGGAGTTTATTCATCAATGTAGATTTACCCACATTGGGATTGCCCACTATATTTACAAAACCTGCTTTATGTTTCATAATCTCATTGTTTTTTAGACAAAAAAACGCATCGAAAATAAATTAGGATGCGTTTTAATGATATCTTAATATTTAATATGAAGGTAGATACTATTATGCTTCGGAATTATAACCCCATTTAACATAAATAGCTCCCCATGTAAATCCAGCACCAAAAGCAGTGAAAATAATATTATCACCTTTTTTAAGCTGCTTTTCATAATCCCAAACGCATAGAGGGAGTGAAGCTCCACTAGTATTACCGTATTTTTCAATATTAACTAACATCTTTTCACTAGGAAGTTCAAGACGTCTAGCTACAGCATCAATAATACGTAGGTTTGCTTGATGAGGTACTACCCAATCAATATTTGTATTATCTAATTTGTTACGTTCAGCAACTTCAGCACTAATATCAGACATGTTAGATACAGCATATCTAAATACTGTTCTACCTTCTTGATAAATATAATGCATCTTGTTGTCGATTGTAAAATATGAAGGAGGACAAACAGAACCACCCGCCTTCATATGTAAGAAAGGCAGCCCTTTTCCGTCAGTTCTTAGTTTTGAGTCTAAAATACCAAACTCCTCAGTTGTTGGTTCTAGCATAAAAGCAGCTGCACCATCACCAAAAATAGGGCAAGTAGCTCTATCGCTATAGTCAACCATGGATGACATTTTATCAGCGCCAACTATAATAACTTTTTTATAGCGTCCTGATCGGATAAAATTAGCTGCTGTTTCCATTGCATATAGAAAGCCACAACAAGCAGCTTGCAAATCAAAAGCAAAAGCATTTTTAAGACCTAATTTATCACAAATAATAGAAGCGGTAGAAGGGAAGTGATAATCGGGCGTACTTGTCGCAACGATAACTAAATCTATATCATCGGGATTAGAATTAGTTTTTTTCATTAACATGCGTGCAGCTTTTCTAGCCATATAAGCTGTTCCTAAGCCTTCTTCATGTAAGATTCTTCTTTCTTTAACTCCTATTCGAGTCATAATCCACTCGTCGTTGGTATCAACCATTCTAGATATTTCTTCATTATCTAAAACATATTCTGGAACGTATCCTCCAACACCAGTGATTACTGCATTTAGTTTTTCCATTGAACCGAGATTTAATTCATAACCCATATACTGAAAAGCAGCCTAAAAGCTTAAGCTTTTGGGCTGTCTCTGTATATGCTTTACACTCTTAAAAGAGTAATTATAAAGCTGCTTCTTTTTCGATAGCAACCTTGCCTCTGTAATAGCCACATGCACCACATACAGTGTGGTAAACATGCCACTCTCCACAGTTAGGACAAATTGCTAAAGTTGGAGCTACAGCTTTGTCATGAGTTCTTCTTTTCGCAGTTCTTGTTTTTGACTGTCTTCTCTTTGGATGTGCCATTTTATTCTTATTTTAATTATTATTTAATATTTCCTTTAATTTATTCCATCTAGGATCAATATCTTCATCGTCATTGATGTCTTCGGTCTCTTCATCGTTACCGCCAGGTAGCACTGCTAAATGCTCTTGAAGTAAACTCACCATTTCTGAATCACATTCTCCTTCTGGATGTATATGTTGTATTGGAATAGCTAAAACTACTAATTCATACATAGGCCAAGATAAATCAAAAGTTGATACTCCATCTTCCAATGTAAAATCATAGTTCGGGTCGTCCTGTAGAGAGACAAGTTCATCACCTATCTTTACATCCATACCAAAACGCACCTTAAATGAATCAGTAATTTCAATTGATTGCGATAAGTTTCCTAAACATCTATCACAAGGAACGATAACATCTCCATCTATGCTAAACTCAATCAAAAATTCACCTAAGCCAACTCGTTCTACATGTACTACAGCGTTTACTGCACCATTAGACATAGGAGCATCCTCAAATAAAGAAAAGAATGCTTCAGTCAGAGTAAAAGATAAGTCTTGAGGACTATTATCTTTTATATTATCTAAATCTACTATATAGTCTTTGATAGGTTTCACGTGAAAATTATTATATTAAATAGGAATCATACCCATGGTTATGGCATCACTTACATACCATAGTAATACGGATATAATTCGGCTGACAAAGGTACAAATAAATTTTCTTTTATAGTAGCAATATACTTAAATATTCTTTATATCTCGCTGAAACATACACTTATTAACGAATACATAAAGTACGAAATACTATTTTCTAACTCATTAACAAGTAAAAGACATACCTCTCCCAAAATTACTTTCTACTAAATGGTATCAACAAAAAAAGCCTCTAAAGATTACTCTTCAGAGGCTTTTTGTAAAACGGCGACTACCTACTCTCCCACGGTTATGCAGTACCATCGGCGTGACAAGGCTTAACTTCTCTGTTCGGAAT
>NZ_DYYK01000104.1:0-8534 GCF_020741705.1 Bacteroides coprosuis | reverse complement strand
ATATACCTAAGTATCATTTCAATGTGAAAGCAGCTTATGCTTTTGCAACTCGTTTTTATCTCTATAAAGGAGATATGGATAAAGTTATAGAATATGCTTCAGAAGTATTAGGGGCAGCTCCATTGGGAATGCTTAGAGATAATGCTTATTTAGCTACTTTACCTCAAGATGGTGGAGCTACTGCTATAGAGTTTGTATCTCCAAGCATGAAATCTAATTTGCTATTATTAGCAGCTACTTCTAACTTGGGATATATATATGGTCCTTATTACACAGAATCTAGATATACTCATAATAAATTATTAACAGATACTGAAACTTATGGGGTAAAACGAACTCCATGGAAAGAATTTAGTGAAGATGCCATTAAAAAAGTATATCATGTAAGATATAGGCATTATGGGGGTACAAATCTAGATAAAGTGATTATGCCACGTAATCCTTTCTTCTTTGAATATACAGATCCTGTTGCAGGTGTAGGTTACCGAAAAACTGTCTTCCCTGCATTTACTACTGATGAGGCTCTACTCTCAAGAGCAGAAGCTTATGTGAGAACTAAACAATACGGCTTGGCTGTGCAAGATATCAACTTATGGTTACAAGCTTATGTTAAAGACTATGTAGCTGTTAAAGAAGATGATATTGTTAAATGGGCACAAAGCTATGAGTATTATACTCCTGATAAGCCAACTCCAAAGAAAGCACTTAATCCCGATTTTACAATTGAGCAAGGTAAACAAGAAGAAATTTTGCAATATGTGTTGTATTTAAGACGTTTTGAAACTCTTCAATTAGGATTGCGTTGGTTTGATATTAAACGATATGGTATGACGATTACTAGGAGATTAATTGAGGGTGGTAAAATAGCCTCTGTGTTGCCTCTAACTTTAGAAAAGAGGGATAATCGATTTGCTTTTCAATTGCCATCTGAAGTAATTACAGCAGGTATGACTCCTAACCCTAGATAATTTTAAATATTTGAGAATATGAAAAAGTTAAAAATATATTCCCTCTTACTCCTAGCTATATTCTTTATCTCTAGTTGTTCTGAAGATAGCTTAAGTGGTACGAGTGTAATAAAAGACCCACAAACAAAATCTAATGAATTTGATGAATGGATTTTGAATAATTATATAGAGGTCTATAATATAGATTTTAAATATAGAATGGAGGATATTGAATCTGATATGAACTATAATTTAGTTCCAGCAGATTATCATAACTCTATTATTATGGCTAATCTAGTGAGATATCTTTGCCTAGAAACTTATGATAAAATAACTGGTAGCACAGAGTTCATTAGAACCTATTTTCCTAAAATAGTAGCATTAATTGGATCTCCTGCTTATAAAAATAATGGCCATATGGTTCTTGGTACAGCAGAAGGGGGACGTAAGATTACTCTTTATAATATTAATCTTATGAATATGAATGATATTGCTCAACTAAATAGTTGGTACTTCCAAACTGTTCATCATGAGTTTGCTCATATCCTGCATCAAACAAAACCATATACAACTGATTTTAATGAAATTAGTGGTGCTGATTATGTGACTGATAGCTGGAGTGATAAGGACCTCAAACAAGCCCTTCAAGCAGGCTTTATAACTCCTTATGCTTCTAGTGCAGTAGATGAGGATTTTGTTGAACTTATAGCTACTTACCTTACTTCAACTCAAGAGGTATGGGATGGTTTCTTTGAAGTAGCAGGTGAAACAGGACAACCTATTCTTCGTGCAAAATTTGATATTGTAGTCAACTATTTAAAAGATAGTTGGGACATCAACATTACTGATTTACGTGATGAAATAGCAAAACGTATTGACGAAATGGATGAACATGATTTCACTCAACTGCAATAATATTATTAATACTAATATTTGTAAACATAGAAAATATGAAAAAGATAAATATATTTCTATTAATACTTCTCACTTTTACCATTCAATCTTGTCTGAAGGATGATGAGGATAAATTCCCTGTCTCTGCCGCAGAAAGAATGGAGCAGAGATTGATAGAAAATGAAACAACTTTACTTTCTGCTTCAAATGGGTGGTTAATGAAATACTATCCACAGGAAGATTTAAAATATGGTGGATATACATTCTTTGTTAAGTTTAAAGATGAAAACAAAGTAGATGTAATGTCAGAAAGAGGTGGAAGTGAAAAAATAGTTGAAAGCTTCTATTCTTTAACAGGTGATAATGGTCCTGTGTTACGATTTGATACTCACAATGACTTATTTCACTACTTTGCTGAGCCTAAGAACCCCGATGGTATTGGTCCAGCTGATAGTGGTATGCAAGGTGATTATGAATTTATGATACTTGAGGCTACTCCTGAAAAAATAGTAATGAAAGGAAAGAAGACAGGAAACATTATAATTATGGTCCCTGTGGACGAAAATGTTTCTTGGTCTGAAAAGATGGGTACTATAATCGGTACAGGAGATCACTTTTTAGATTATATTGCTTTTATATGTTCATATAATGGAAATGAATCAGATGTTTCTATAAGTTATAGAACACTTACGTTCTCGGCTTTAGAAGAAGGAGGATCAAGTCAATTTGCTTCTTTTATAGTGACTGAGGACGGAATAGAGTTGCATGATCCTATTAAAATAGGTTCAGTTGATGTTTCCTCTTTTAAATGGATAACAGAGGCAAATCACTTCCTAAATGAGGAAACTTGGGCTATTTTAACTCCAACTGCTCCGCCACTAAGTGTTCAAGTTCTAAGTTCAAGTTGGTATTTTGCTTATAGTGGAACTGAAGGATTAATGAAACAGGTGTGGGATGTTGTAAAAGGCGCAGGTCTTGACCCTAATGGAATTACTCTAAGGGCTATGTATCTAGGTGCTGTTAGTGGAGATTACGCACTTGCTTATATTGCTAAAAAACCTAATGAGAGTTTTGCTATGGGAGCTTTCTTTATTAATACAGAAGTAGTTGATGGAAATACTTTAATGATTGCACCTACTGGATATATCGGAGGAACGGCAAATGAATATTATTCAAAGTATTTCTTTAAACTTTTCTTCCAAGCTATAGGTGGAACATACAAACTGACATCAGATGATCCATTGAAACCAACATGGATACGATTTGAAAATACTGAAGAACCAACAATAGCCTTTACGCTCTATAAAGAGTTTATTGAAATGCCATACGATAATTAAATTTAATTATACCCTAATTTACAAGGTCGCCCAATTGGGCGACCTTGCTTGTTTTTACCCTTGATTGAAAGTTTGTTGTTTGTATCTTTCTCAGAGAGGGTGTCTTTTCCTTGCTATCCAACTTTAACCTGCCTCGTTTTTACTCTCTTATTTGGCTCATTAGTATCAATTTAATTCTGTTTTATTTACGGAACAGCCGATTAATATTTACAATTTTCTTCTCTTATTTAGGTGTCTTATTTACTGAATATTCAAAAAGTAAGTGAAAATATTTTATTCTTGTCTATTTGTAAAACCTTATGGGTTATAAATCCTTCTATATATAGATGGAGAGAGTTTATATAATCAATTTGATATTTATAGGGTTTCTTTAGATGGATTTACTTACCTATTTCTATTGAAAGAGAAATATGGGTTAAAAATGAAATATATAATCAATAAAATGTAATTTATTTAATTATAATTTATACATTTAAATGAGCCTCAGCTATATGCTATTGATGCTTAGATAAATTGAAAATGGATTCTGTACAAGTTCTTTACATCTTATAACAGTGTGTGTTGTGCGAAATATTTGGACATAACCGATGGCATAATCATATAATAAGTATGGGTGTATGTCCAATTATTGTAATTCAGTACAAGACATGAACTAGGGCATTTCAAGAAGAGATAAAGCGAAATAGAACTATTGAGAGAAAGGTCTCTTTTGTTAGAACTATATCTTCCCTGACAGTGATTTATTGACTATAACTTAAATCTATATTAAAATGAAAAATCGTATGAACAATTTGTGCTTCGTCAGGAGTTACTCAAAAAAAAGTATGACAAAGCATATTTGGAGAAACAGCATAAACGTGGTAAACTTACGGCTCGCGAACGTATTCTTCTTCTCTTCGATGAAGGAACTTTTGAGGAAACCGATGCCTATGTTCTGCCTGGAGAAGCCTCATTTGGTAAAACGGTAAAAGCTTATGGTGATGGCGTTATTACTGGATTTGGTAAAGTGAATGGGCGCTTGGTATGTGCTTATGCTCAAGACTTTAATATATTAGGTGGGTCTTTGGGTTCTATGCATGCTAGTAAAATAGCTAAAGTTCAAGACCTAGCTCTTAAAACAGGTTCACCTATTGTGGGTTTAATCGACTCTGGTGGAGCTCGTATTCAAGAAGGTATTAGTAGTTTAACGGGGTATGCTGAGATTTTTAAGCGAAATGTTCTTTCATCTGGAGTAATTCCCCAAATTTCTGTCATTATGGGTCCTGCAGCAGGTGGTGCTGTGTATTCTCCTGCACTTACCGATTTTATCTTTATGACTGCCGACACCAGCTATATGTTTGTCACTGGGCCCAATGTGGTGAAGGAGGTTTTGAATGAAGCTGTTTCTACCGAAGACTTAGGTGGAGCTTCAGTACACGGTACAAAGTCGGGTATAGCAGATTTTGTGTACAATGATGGTGAAAACGCCATACTAGGTGTAAAGAAACTCCTTTCTTATCTGCCATCGAGTAATCTTGAAGAGGCTCCTCAAATTCGTTCGGAAGACATTGCCAATAGAACGGAAGAATTATTGAGAAACATTGTTCCCGATGATGCCGACAAACCTTACAACGTAAAAGATATTATTGAGATGATTGTAGATGATGAGGACTATTTTGAAATAGCCGAAAATTATGCTATGAACATTGTTACTGCTTTTGCGCGTATGGATGGTAGAGTAGTGGGTATTGTAGCCAATCAGCCTAAAGTAATGGCTGGTACACTAGATATAGACTCTTCTGTAAAAGCTGCTCGCTTTATAAATGTATGTGATGCCTTTAATATTCCGATTGTAACTTTGCAAGACGTTCCTGGATTTATGCCCGGTACACAACAAGAACATGGAGGTATCATCCGTCATGGAGCAAAATTGCTTTATGCTTATACCTATGCTACTGTTCCCAAAATCACAATCATATTGCGTAAGGCTTATGGTGGTGCCTATATTGTTATGAATAGTAAGGGTATTGGTGGAGACTTTGTTTTTGCTTGGCCTACTGCCGAAATAGCAGTTATGGGGCCCGATGGTGCCATTGCAATTTTGTATCGCAAGGAGTTGGAAGAATCTGAAGACCCTATTGCCCTGAAGAAGAAACTTACTGCTCAGTATCGTGAAGAAGTGGCCAACCCCTATATAGCAGATGAAAAAGGGTATATAGATGAGGTGATTGATCCTGCTCAAACTCGTGTAAAAATTATCAATTGCTTGCATGCGCTTGAACGTAAGATGGAGCTTCGTCCTAAACGTAAACACGGTAACTTACCACTTTAACCTTTAATAAAGAATACAATGAAAACAAAAAATATAAAATCTATACTGATTGCCAATCGTGGTGAAATAGCCATCCGAATAGCAAAAACAGCCAAAAAGATGGGGATTAAAGCTGTGGGAATACGTACGGTGAAGGAACCCGAAGCTTATTACCTTACTTTTATGGATCTTGTTTTAGACTTTCCCGAGAGAGAATTTAATAATATTGCAGAGTTTCTAGATATCGAAAATCTGGTAGGTTTGGCTAGAGATAATAAGATTGATGCCATACACCCTGGCTATGGGTATCTATCTGAAAACCCTCAATTTGCAGTTCGCTGTATTGAGGAGGGCGTTATCTTTATCGGTCCCACTCCTAAGGTGATAAAAGATATGGGCGATAAGGTGGTTGCCAAGGAGATTGCTGCCAAAGGAAAAGTACCTATGCTTACAGGTAGTGAAGGGGCTATACATACACTTGAAGAGGTGGTGAATGTAGCCAAAAAAGTGGGCTATCCACTGATTATCAAAGCTTGTACGGGAGGTGGAGGACGAGGTATGCGTATTGTGCACCGTCAATCCGAACTAAAGCAAATGTACATTGCTGCTTCCTCCGAAGCTGCGATTGCCTTTAATAACTCAGCTGTTTTTATCGAAAAATACCTAGAAAACCCTCGACATATTGAAGTTCAAATAGTAGCCGATACTCATGGAAATGTAGTTCACTTGGGAGAAAGAGAATGTTCGATACAGCGTAAGCATCAAAAATTACTCGAAGAAGCTCCATCAAGTATTTTGGATGATAACCTCCGAAAGAAAATCACCGATGCAGCTATTTCTCTCGCTAAAGAAGCTGGGTATAGCAGTTTGGGTACAGTAGAATTCTTGCTCGATAAAAAGATGAATTTCTATTTTATGGAGATGAATACTCGTGTGCAAGTGGAGCACCCCGTAACCGAGATGATTACCAATCTCGACCTGATTGAACTGCAAATACGTATTGCCAATGGTGAAGAGCTTCCCATCACACAAAAAGATGTGAAGTTGAATGGCTCTGCTATCGAATGCCGTATCAATGCAGAAGATCCACAGTCTGGCTTTTCTCCTTGTTTGGGTGTAATAAAAGCCTTGCGTTTGCCTACTGGAGAAGGTGTGCGAGTAGATTCTGGCGTCGTTGTGGGCTCAGAAATCAGTCTGTATTTCGACTCTATGATTGCTAAATTAATAGTGCATGCTAAAGATCGTGAAACGGCTATTGCCAATACGTTAAAGGCTTTGGATAAATTTATTATCCGTGGAGTAAAAACTACCATTCCTTTTGATAAAGCAGTACTGAACAATGAGAAGTTTGTAAGTGGAAACTTCGATACTTCTTTTATTGAAAATGATATGGACTCTATGGTGCATCGTGAAAAAGATGAAGAATTGGTGGCAGCTCTTTATATCGAAAATCACTATAGAAGGCAGAATGACCCTCAAGAAAATGTAAACCCAGGTTTAGACTTGTGGAAGTTGAAGGGTAAAATGAATAATATTTAATAGGAGGGTGCTATGCAAAATAAAAAGAAAGAACTCATTCTTCTCAATAAAGAGAATGATAATGAATATAAGATAACCAATTTTGGTGATGGTAAAATAGAGTGTGGTGGGCAGACTTATCATTGTTTGTTTGAACGTACTGAAGATGGCATCAGCTTGATGCACGTAGACGATAAGTGTTACCACTTGGAAATCGTGAACTTTCACCAAAATGAATATGAAATATTGATGAATGGGGTAACCTACAGTTTTTCTGTTGAGACTCCTTTCTCATACGAACGAAAGAAGATTCTTCAATCTAAATCTACCGAGTCAACACTTATTAAATTAAAATCTCCCATGCCTGGTAAGATTCTCGAAGTCATGGTAAAACCTGGCGATACAGTCAAAAAAGGAGATACACTTATTGTACTCGAATCTATGAAGATGCAAAATGCTATTTTGGCTAGTACAAAGGCAATCATCAAAAAAGTGATGATAAAAGAGGGTGATAATACAAGTAAGGATGATTTATTGATTGAAATGGAAAAAGAGTCGTAAAGATATAAGATACTCTACTTCGTTTATATATTTTGGTAAAGGGGCATTGATGAATTCTAAGGAATCATTTCTGCCCCTTTTTTTATGGACGAAATGAGCCACTCTTAGATTCTCTAAAATGTTCCAAATTTCAAGCTCTATTTTGGACTAACTCAAGAGGACCTCTTATCGGTGTCAAAACATGAACATGTCGGTGTCAAAGTATCAACATGTCGGTGTCATGATGGATGTCTGCAATCAACCCACTTTTTGGATGTTCTGTTTTTAAGATATAAAAGAAGCGGGAAGATTAATGTTAATCTTCCCGCCCAATTTTTTAAAGTTATTATCTTTTTGATTTGTTACTAATCAAAGTTTAAATGTCAAATTAGTTTAAGAGCATTAAGTAGAGAATTATAGCTTTATTCTTTTTAATTTAAATTTAATTTTTAACTATACTTTAACTGATGAGTAGTGTATAAAAAGGGAACACTACACTTTTGATTTTTTGATGAAATAATCTCTTTAAAGAAAATGATTATGGTTAATTAATTACTACTAATATTTAAATCAAAACAACTAGATTATTTCTTCATTCTTAAAACCATACTTTAGTCGATACTATGAATGAACAACTTTTAAAATCATTATTTGCTCTTTAAAAAACGCTTGTAATACATTTACTCCAAATGGTTTTAGTATATAAAATAAATGTACTATAAGATTTTCGCATCACTTACACTAATTTTTTTCTTTCGAAAAGATCTGTCTTTTACAACTCAACCTTTTCCCTTGATTAGTTGTCTCAAATATAATTATTAAAAGGAGAATTACAAGCAATATGATATTAAATAATTGCCTAGAAAAGATTATTTAACTAAAACACCTTTACTTGCTACCATATCGTTAATTTGCTTTAATCTGATCGAGTACATCTAGTGTATCGTTGTGAATATTTAAACCATAACATAGATCGGTTGCTAGTTTTAGGCACATACGATAGCCCTT
>NZ_DYYK01000103.1:0-2526 GCF_020741705.1 Bacteroides coprosuis | reverse complement strand
CACTGGGGTTGGAGCTTACTGCAAGAGTTCTAGGATGCGTAGAGATTTGGCTATTGATTGTTCCATTGATGGGATATAGCAATTTTATTCTTTCTTATTTGATTATGGCTATATCATCATTAATGGCTAATCTATTATTTTTTATGCTGATGCAATTGGGTGGCAGAGAAGGTGGTTTTACGCTTGCCTTCACAATATTAGGTTTGTCACCTCAATATGGGTTGTTTGTGGGTTTGCTCGTGCGTATAAGAGAGTTAGTCTGGATTGCTATAGGAATACTCTTAATACAAGTGGGTAGGTCAAAAAACAAAAAAGGATAACTGGTCAGTTATCCTTTTTTGTTTAAATCTTAGTTTCTATTTCTTCTTTCATATCCAATTCTTCTCCATCAGCATCATAAAACAAATATTCTAAAAATGCTAATTTCTGACTCGGTATGATTTTGATGCCAAATCCGTATTTCATTTGCCATCTTCTCTTAAGAGAAATGACACCTTGATTGATATAGGCCGCTACATACGGATGGACGTGTAATGAAAATCGCTTTTTCTTTAATTTGTGGACTAAGTAATCAATTTTATTCTCTAGTGTGTCCGTAAACAAAATGGAAGATTTGATACTTCCTTTTCCAAAGCAGGTTGGGCAGGTTTCTAGTGTGTTAACATCCATGGCTGGACGAACTCTTTGGCGGGTTATTTGCATTAACCCAAATTTGCTTAAAGGTAGGATATTATGACGTGCTCTATCTTTTTGCATATTAGCACACATTCTTTCATATATCTTTTGTCTATTGGCTGATTCATTCATATCAATGAAGTCAATGACAATAATTCCACCCATATCCCTTAGGCGTAATTGACGTGCAATCTCATCTGCTGCTCCTAGGTTCACTTCCACTGCATTGGCTTCTTGACCATTAGCATTTTTAGTTCGATTTCCACTATTGACATCTACAACATGTAGTGCTTCAGTGTGTTCGATAATGAGATAAGCTCCACGTTTATATGAAACAGTTTTACCAAACGAAGATTTAATTTGTTTGGTAATGTCAAAGTTGTCAAATATTGGCAGTTGCCCTTTGTAACGCTTAACTATGTTTTCTTTATCAGGATCGATAAGTTTAACATAGTCTCTAATTTCGTTGTATACCGCTTCATCATTAATATATATATTTTTGAATGAAGGGTTAAATAAATCTCTTAATAGAGCTACAGCTCTACTTGTTTCTTCGAAAATCAAAGTAGGAAACTTTGTTGCACGCTGAACTTTTTTAATAGATTCATCCCAGCGTTTTAATAAAAGCTTTAGCTCAGCATCTAATTCAGCCACTCTTTTATCTTCGGCTACTGTACGTACAATAACACCAAAGTTCTTTGGCTTGATACTTCTAAGAAGTTGCTTTAAACGAGCTCTTTCTTTACTTGATTTGATTTTTTGAGAAACAGATACCTTATCATTGAAAGGGATAAGGACTAAATATCTACCTGCAAAAGATAGTTCAGATGTTAATCTGGGACCTTTTGTAGAAATAGGTTCTTTAGCTATCTGAACAACTACTTCTTGTCCAACTTTTAGTACATCAGAAATACTACCATCTTTGTCTATATCTGGAAGCATATTTGCTTTTGACATAGGAGGTAATTTTTTACGATTACTTAAAGTTTGTTTGACATACTTTCCTAGAGAATTAAATTGAGGACCTAAATCTAAATAGTGTAAAAAAGCATCTTTTTCATAACCGACATCGACAAAGCAGGCATTTAGCCCTGGCATTAATTTCTTAACGCGACCTAAGTACATATTCCCAACAGAAAAGGATATATTAACTCCTTCACTTTGAAGTTCCACAAGACTTTTGTCCTCTAAAAGAGCTAAGGAAACTTCTTTGGGTTGTACATATACTACTAATTCGCTTGTCACAGTTATTTTACTATTTATTATAAATACATTAATAGTGAACGATTGAATAACCCCATTTGTTCACAATCTTTACTTAAACAAAGAACAAACTAGAAAGATATTTAATCTTTGCAAGTTTGTTCTTTGCTTTGATGTACAGACTACAAAAATTATTTTTTGCTTTTATGTCTGTTCTTTCTTAATCTTTTTTTACGCTTGTGAGTAGACATTTTATGTCTTTTTTTCTTCTTTCCGCTTGGCATAGCTTCAAAATTTTATGGTTAATACTCTTATTTATTATGTTTTTTTACAGCTTCAGTAAAAGTTTTAGAAGGCTTGAATGCAGGAATGTTATGCTCAGGAATAATAATAGTCGTATTCTTTGAGATATTTCTTGCTGTTTTTTGCGCTCTTTTTTTCACAATAAAGCTTCCAAAACCACGAAGGTACACATTTTCATCGTTAACTAACGAATCTTTTACAACATCCATGAATGCCTCAATGGTATTTAAAGCTGTAACTTTATCAATTCCAGTCTTTTTAGTAATCTCGTTTACAATATCCGCTTTTGTCATTTCTTAAAAAAATAATATTACTATGTGATTCTAATTTTTTGGTTTGCAAATA
>NZ_DYYK01000102.1:0-29292 GCF_020741705.1 Bacteroides coprosuis | reverse complement strand
CTTATTTCATCTCCATGGGTTTGATAGGGTATTGCTGTATAACTAGGCTTTTCACTGGTATAAGATAAAATAGTTTCCCAGTTCTCTTTTACATTTTGAAGTTCATCGCCAGAAAAGTATGAACCATTAAGGGAAGCATAATCTCCCTTACTAACTCCTCCAATACGAGTAGTAGTAAAATTAAAAATGTTGGGGTAATCCTTCAAAGAATTAAACCCCAACATTTCATGATATTTTGATAGATAATACATTTTAATCTTCTATTTCCTCATCATCTTCATACTCAAAGTCCACATCGTCCATATCATCTATTTCTTCGTCGTCTATGTCTTCATAGGAATAATCGAATTCATAGTCATCATCTTCACTTTCACGGCTCTCTATTGATAGTGGTGCATGAACCATTTCTATTTTATTACTTTCTTTATTTAGCTCTTCCCAGATAATATCTTTTAGTTGAGCAATATTATAGTTTGTAACAGCAGAAATAAATAAGTGAGGTATATTCTCTGGTAAAGTAGGCTCTAGCAATTCCATTAGCTCTTCATCCAAAACATCAGATTTGGTTATAGCTAGAATTCTCTGTTTATCGAGCATCTCAGGATTAAAAGTCTTTAGCTCATTCAAAAGAATTTCATACTCTTTCTTTATATCTTCTGTATCTGCTGGAATAACAAATAGTAATAGCGAGTTACGTTCTATATGACGTAAGAATCGTAGTCCCAAGCCCTTTCCTTCACTAGCACCTTCAATAATACCTGGAATATCTGCCATTACAAAAGACTTATTATCTCTATAAGATACAATACCTAAGTTTGGCTCTAAGGTTGTAAACGGATAATTAGCAATTTTAGGTTTTGCTGCAGATACAGCAGATAATAATGTGGATTTTCCTGCATTAGGAAAGCCAACTAGGCCCACATCTGCCAATAGTTTCAATTCTAGAATAACTGTCATTTCTTGCATAGGCTCTCCGGGCTGAGCATAGCGAGGCGCTTGATTGGTAGATGTTTTAAAGTTAACATTACCTAAACCGCCACGACCACCTTGAAGTAAAATAACTTCTTGGTCATGATCTGTTATATCACAGATATATTCACCTGTTTCGCCATTAAAGACAACCGTTCCACAAGGTACTTCAATAACACGATCCGCGCCATCTTTACCAAAACACTTCTTTGCTCCACCAGATTCTCCATGATCAGCAAAGACATGACGTTCATATCTTAGGTGCAATAATGTCCAGTAATTTCGATTACCACGCAATATAACATGGCCACCTCTTCCTCCATCACCACCATCTGGACCACCTTTGGGTACATATTTTTCACGCCTCATGTGTGTGGATCCTCTACCACCCTTACCAGAGCGACAATAGATCTTTACATAATCAACAAAGTTAGATTCAGCCATATTTATTACTTTAATTAGTTATCAAAAATAAGTGCGACAATATAGTAGACTATTTCTCTACATATATGGCCGCACTAAATATACTTTCGTATTATAAGTTATCAATTGTTTTTACGATACTATTGAATATTTCATCCATAGTACCTAAGCCATTGATATGAGCATGTAAATTTTCTTTTTCATACCAGTCAATCAATGGAGCTGTTTGAGAGTGATATACCTTCAAACGCTTTTTAATTGTTTCTTCATTATCATCAGCACGACCAGAGTCTTTTCCTCTTTTAATCAAACGCTCCATCAATTCATTTTCTGGAACATCTAATTCTAACATGGTAGAAATACTCTGACCACGTTCCTTTAACATATCTTTTAATGCTTCTGCTTGAGGAATTGTTCTTGGAAATCCATCAAAAATAACACCTTTACTATCTTTAAAGCTATCAAAAACTTGGGCTAAGATATCAATCATTAAAGAATCAGGAATTAACTGACCCTGATCAATAAATCCCTTTGCAGTTTTGCCTAGTTCTGTATCATTTTTTATTTCATTTCTCAATACGTCTCCAGTGGAAATATGGTTAAGTCCATACTTCTCTACGATGCGTTCACTTTGTGTTCCTTTTCCAGAACCTGGAGCACCAAAAATTACGATATTTAACATGATAAATGTGTATGTATGTTTTATAGTTTTATTCTACAACTGTATAGATTTGACGCAAGTTTCTTGCATAACCATCATAATCTAATCCGTATCCTAAAATAAAATCATTAGGTATATTGAAAGCAATAAAATTAATATCTAAATCCACTTTCAACTTTTCTGGTTTTACCAACAACGATGCGATATAAATTTCTTTCGGATTACGAGTACCTAATGTTTCAAGTAAACGTTGCATAGTTAAACCTGTATCTACAATATCTTCAACGATAACGATAGTTCTACCTGCAATATCCTCATTAAGCCCAATAACTTCTTTTACTTTGCCAGTTGATGCAACACCTTGATAAGAGGCTAGCTTTACAAATGAAATTTGACATGGTATAGTGATGTGCTTCATTAAATCTGATGTAAACATGAATGCACCATTTAAAACGCTAATAAATAAGGGATCTTTACCTGCTAATTCTGTATTAATCTCATTAGCAACCCTTTCAACTTCTTTAGCTATTTTTTCTTCGGGAATAGATACTTCAAATTCCTTATCTTTTACTCTTATCCTATCCATAACTGGCTTTGTATTTTTTTAAGTTGGTGCAAAAATACAATTTTTATTCTAGTTATAAATAGTATACACATCAAATATTTCCTAGAAGTAAGCCTAGTATCACATTCTTTAATATATCTATTAAATATAGATAACAATTAAAAAGATGTTTTATCTTTGAGTAAGTAATATTAAAGATTCATTTAACCATTTTAAAGGAATAGAAGATTTATAAAAACACTTTATCTCATTATTCTCTTTTTTACTAATAAACACTACATTGAAGTCTATTAATAATTATAATTATATAATGCTATGATAAAACATTTTAAAGCAATTTGTCTTGTTGCCATTTTTATTTCCTTTGCGGCTTGCAACTCTTCAGAAACGAAACAAGCCACTAAAAAGTTCACACCTATAAAAACGGAAGTTCCTAAAAGACCAGCAGGTCAAGAAGATGTTTTGGGACTAACGGCTCCTAAACTAGACACTGTAAGAGTGGGGTTTATTGGGTTAGGTATGAGAGGACCTAGTGCTGTAGAGCGATTTACACATATTCCAGGTACAAAAGTAGTAGCTCTATGCGATATTCGCCCAGAACGTGTCAGTAAATGCCAAGAAATTCTAATAGAGGCAGGCTTACCACAAGCAGCAGAATATTCTGGTGAAGAAGATTCTTGGAAAGCACTATGTGAACGAGATGATATTGATCTAGTTTATATTGCTACAGATTGGGTAAACCACGTACCAATGGGGCTATATGCTATGGAACAGGGTAAACACACTGCTATTGAAGTACCTGCTGCTATGAGTTTAGAAGATATTTGGGCACTTATAAACACTTCAGAAAAAACAAGAAAACATTGTATGCAACTTGAAAACTGTGTGTACGATTTCTTTGAACTAACTACTTTAAATATGGCTCAACAAGGCATATTTGGAGAAATTCTGCATGTGGAAGGTTCATATATTCACAACTTAGAAGAATTCTGGCCTTACTATTGGAACAACTGGAGACTTGATTACAACAGAAAACACAGAGGTGATGTATATGCGACTCATGGTATGGGCCCAGCTTGCCAATTATTAAATATTCATCGTGGTGATAAAATGAACTACCTAGTAGCTATGGATACTAAATCAGTTAATGGTCGTAAGAATGTAAACAAACTTCAAGGCGATGATGCTCCAGATTTTAAAAATGGAGATCACACACTGACTCTTATCCGTACTGAGCAAGAGAAAACAATCCATATTCAGCACAATGTTATGACACCTCGCCCCTATAGCCGTATGTATCAATTAACTGGAACAAAAGGATTTGCTAATAAATATCCCGTTGAAGGTTATGTATTAGAACCAGAGCAAGTAGATAGCGATGTTGCTCCTAATCATGAGGATTTAAATGCACATGGTTTTGTACCAGAAAAAGTAAAAGAAGCATTAATGAACAAATACAAACACCCTATCCATAAAGAATTAGAAGAAATAGCAAAGAAAGTGGGTGGACATGGTGGCATGGATTTCATAATGGATTATAGATTAGTTTATTGCTTAAGAAATGGTCTACCGCTAGATATGGATGTTTACGATTTAGCAGAATGGTGCTCTCTAGGAGAACTAACGTCTATCTCTATTGAAAACAACTCGGCTCCAGTTGAAGTTCCCGACTTTACCAGAGGTGGTTGGAATAAAATTCAAGGTTATACTCACGCTTTTGCAAAATAATAAATAACATCTTAAAAGATATTAATAAAACGCAGTTTATATATGAATTAATTAGTATATAGACTGCGTTTACCGTATTAATATAAAGACAACTAAAATAATCTATTAACTACAAACACATGAAATCAACTTTTCTAAGAAGGTATATTTTATTCTTCCTATTCCTAGTTATAGTAAAACCTTCCATAGCGTTTGCTCAAAACAATCCAGAAATCCCCTTTTGGAAGGACATTCAAACTGTGTCAATTCATAAAGAGTACCCTAGAACATCTTTTATGAGCTATGATAATAAAAAAGAAGCTCTATCAAGCTCCTTTATGGATAGTCCTTTTGTCAAACTACTCAACGGAACTTGGAAGTTTTATTATGTAGATTCATACAAAAATTTACCTAAAAACATAACAGATACAAATATCAGCACAAACGACTGGAGCGATATTACTGTCCCTGGTAACTGGGAAGTTCAAGGTCATGGAACAGCTATTTATACCAATCATGGCTATGAATTTCAACCCAGAAATCCTCAACCACCCCTACTTCCTGAAGAAAATCCAGTAGGAGTCTATAGAAGAGATTTTGATATCCCCTCAAACTGGGACAATCGAGATATCTTTCTACACATTGCAGGAGCTAAATCTGGACTATATGTTTATGTCAATGGGAAAGAAGTGGGTTATAGTGAAGATTCTAAAAACCCTGCCGAATTTTTAATCAACGATTATCTTAAAACAGGAAAGAACATTTTAACTCTGAAAATATTCCGATGGAGTACAGGTTCATATTTGGAGTGTCAAGATTTTTGGAGAATTAGTGGTATCGAAAGAGATGTATATCTCTTTTCACAACCCAAGACCTCTATTAGGGACTTTTATGTTAAGTCTTCACTTAGCGACGATTACAAGAATGGAGATTTTAAGATTCAAGTAGACCTTAGAAATAGCAAAAACCAATCTCAAAAAGTTGAGGTTTTGTATGAGTTAATCGATGATAAAGGAAAAACGATTGCATCTGACGAAAAAACTACTTGGGTAGAAAAAGCAGAAAAAGTGATATTCACTAAAGAAATTCCACTAGTGAAAACTTGGACATCCGAATCTCCTAATCTTTACAAATTATTATTATCAGTTAAAGAGAATGGCATTGTAACAGAGGTAATACCCTTCAACGTTGGTTTTAGAAAGATTGAAATAAAAGATATAGTAGTTGATGGTAAAAAGCACAACTTATTTCTTGTCAATGGCCAACCTATCAAGTTAAAGGGAGTAAATATTCATGAACACAATCCCCAAACAGGACATTATGTAACTGAAGAACTCATGAGAAAAGATTTTGAGTTGATGAAACAACATAACATCAATACTGTGCGCCTCTGTCACTACCCTCAAAGCAGACGTTTCTATGAGTTATGCGACGAATATGGTTTATACGTATATGATGAAGCCAATATAGAAAGTCATGGTATGTACTATGACTTAAAAAAAGGTGGAACTCTCGGAAATAATCCAGAATGGCTTAAACCTCACTTGGACCGTACGATTAATATGTACGAAAGGAATAAGAACTACCCTAGTTTAACAATTTGGTCGTTAGGAAATGAAGCAGGTAATGGGTACAATTTTTACCAAACTTACCTATGGATGAAAAAAGCAGATAAAGAGTGGATGAATCGACCAGTAAACTATGAGCGTGCTTTATGGGAGTGGAATACAGATATGTATGTACCTCAATATCCAAGTGCTAAGTGGTTAAATGCTATTGGAGAAAAAGGAAGTGATCGACCCGTTGTTCCTTCAGAGTATTCTCATGCTATGGGAAACTCAAATGGGAATCTTTCGGATCAATGGGAGGCTATTTATAAATATCCCAATTTACAAGGTGGATACATCTGGGATTGGGTAGATCAAGGCATTCAAGAATATGACCTAGATGGAAAACCCTATTGGACTTATGGTGGGGATTATGGAGTAGATATGCCTAGTGATGGTAATTTTTTATGCAATGGACTTGTTAATCCTGATCGAACTCCACATCCTGCATTAGCAGAAGTAAAGTATGTTCATCAAAACATAGGCTTCAAAGTGATAAATCCTGAAAGAGGAGAAGTAGAAATAACTAATAGACATTACTTTTCAACTCTAGATAATTATAAAATTATAGCACAGCTCACTCAAGAAGGAAAAGTAATAAAACAAAAAGAGATTAAAGTATCTCTCAACCCACAAGAATCTACTCTTGTAAATACTTATGGAACAAGTGATGTAAAGAATAATACTGTATCAGAGTATTTTGTAAACTTCATTGTTACAACAAAAAACGCTGAAATTTTAGTTCCTAGCAATTTTATTGTAGCAACTGATCAGTTTAAAATTCCTACTCAGAAAACAGCTCAACCTCTGAATACAAAAGGTCCAAAACTTTCTGTTGACAACAGTGAAAAAAGTATTATTGTTAGATCAAGTAAAATACAGTTCATATTTAACAAAACAACAGGTATAGTATCATCGTATCAAATAAATGGAAAAGAGTATTTTCATGAAAGCTTTGGTATTCAACCCAACTTTTGGAGAGCTCCAAATGATAATGATTATGGAAATGGTGCTCCTAAACGCTTACAAATATGGAAAGAGGCTAGTAAGGACTTTAATGTGGTTGACACCCAAATATCAGAAGAGAAAGACCATATTCTCCTGAGCGTAAACTACCTTTTACCTGCTGGTAATTTATATATTATAAACTATAAGATTTACCCATCGGGTGTTCTACAAACACATATTACATTTACTTCTACTGATGCCAAGGCTAATGAAATAGAAATTTCTGAAGCTACACGTACAGCTACATTTACACCAGGAAATGAGGCTTTGAGAAAAAATTCTACAAATTTAGAAGTTCCTAGAATAGGTATTCGTTTTAGAGTTCCTCAAGAAATGAATTTAATTCAATACTTTGGCCGTGGACCTCACGAGAATTATACCGATAGAAATGCTTCTGCTTTTGTAGGGTTGTATCAAACTAAAGTTGAAGAGATGTATTATCCTTATGTGCGACCACAAGAAAATGGACATCACACAGATACTCGTTGGCTAGAGCTTAAAAATAAGAATAATCAAAAAATAAGAATAAATGCTGATGCTACTTTTGGGTTCAATGCTCTACGCAATTCTATTGAGGATTTTGATTCAGAAGAAGCCATACAACACTCTTACCAATGGAATAATTTTTCTGCAGAAGAGATCGCAAACAAGGATGAAAATAAAGCTAAAAATGTGCTAAGAAGAATGCACCATATTAACGATATTACTCCTAGAAATTTTATTGAAGTTTGCTTGGACTTAAGACAACAAGGTGTTGCAGGTTATGACAGCTGGGGAGATCGTCCAGAACCCGAACATACTCTCCCTGCAAACCAAGAGTATCAGTGGGGATTTACTATTATTCCTCAATAAATTCAATATTCTATTTAACATTAAAAGGACTGTTTAAAATCAATTAAACAGTCCTTTTTTATGCACTTACAAAAGTTATAATCTACATGTTTACAAGTACATAAATTATTATGACACCGACATGATGATGACATGTCGGTGTCAAAGCACTATCTTATCGGTGTTAGAATAATAACATAATACTCGCACAATAAAACGTGATAAAGAAACAAAGACCTTCTATTCGACTCAAGTTAGCTAAGAGATTCTTTCAGCAGATAAAATAGATCGTTTTTATACAACTATAAGAATTTCAACTCATAAACTGACAAGCTGTTTATATGAAACAACACTCCTAGCTAAGGCATAAAAAAAGCGACCTAAAATAAGATCGCTTGAATATTATATTTTATTTATTTGTTAGAAAGAACAGAATAATGTAACTAAGAAGATCACACTAAAATCTACCACCATACCATGGAATATTGAAGTAACAATAAACTCATTTCCTGAATACTTCGTAATAATAGGTAATGTGGTATCCATCGATGTAGCTCCACCTACAGATATAGGTGCTAGTTTTCCGAAATATTTCACAAATAATGGTGCTAGTAATAAAGCAGAAAGCTCTCTTATGATATTAGACATCAAAGCGATTACTCCCAGTTCTGCCCCTTTGGTATCTGATATAATAATACTAGATAACGAGTAATAAGCAAATCCCGAGCCAACAGCCATACAATCAGAAGGGGAACGATGTGGCAATACAAAACTGATTAAAAAAGTACCTACAAGTGTCCCCACGATAGTCATTATAGGTAATAGCAATAAACGAGGATTGAGATTCCTAAAACTTCTTAATGTCTTTGTATCATTTCCAATACTAAATCCTACACAAAACATGAGTGCACATAAGGCATAAAAACTAAAATGGCTACCTGCTAAAAACTCTGGAATGAAGCCAAAATAAGCCAATATAACTCCTAGGACAAAGAATCCTACAATAATTAAACTTCCTAGCATTACTCTTCTCTTTTAGATTTTTTCAAATAGTTCCACAATAACTTAGCACAAATGACACTACCCAATACGGCTGCAGCAGTTATAATCAATGCATCCATCCCTATAAAAGGAAAGCTTTGTATTACATCATCATCACTACCTGCATCTACACCAAGTAAAAAGAGGAGTAACCATATAAAAAAAGTAATGACTTTTTGAATCCAAGTAATTTTGGTATTCCTAAATAGATATCCCATCAAGACACCTAAAGCCATAAAGCCAATTACAGAAAATTTAGACATATTCTTGCAGTTTTTATGCAAAGATAGTCAGTTTTAGCCTAACAGAGAACAGTTGAAGAAGTTTTATAGTTAAAAAACATGATTTATGTTAATCCATAATTAACACATCTGCTGATTTTAGAGATAACAATAAAACAAAGGAAATGAATTACTTCATCAAATACTTACCACCCTCCCATGATAAAACAAGTTCTTTATTAAAGTAGGGTTCAACTTTTTCACGTGTCTCTTTATTCAGATAATCGATAGTTGATAATGAAGCTATTAGTTCATTATTATCTGTATTGAAATCTAGGCGAATCAACGACATATCTAATGCTTGTAAATCGTTATTTAGTTTAAAAGAAGCTTTCTCATCCTTCAAAAAAGAAGCAATAGAAGGCTGTTCATAAAAGCTTGAAACAGATAGTTCTTTCCAATCACTAGAATAAAAAGAGATGGAACTATCGGCAGCAGGACCTTTAACTGTCTTAATAATAGCAATAACAAAGGAATTTGAAGTAGGTAAAACTTTCATCTGCCAAGTTGTGTTTTCACTCATTTGAATAAGGATATAAGAGTCAGATAAGATTTTCATTTCTGAAGTCTTATTAAACTTATTCATAATCTTTGCTTTCATCTTACTATCTAGAAAATCTATAAAATCTGCTTTATTTACAGAAGTAAGCAAAGGAGTAAAAGTTTCGGGCATATCTAAAAAAAGAGACCTTATATTTTGGGCCATACCCCACTGTCCACAACAAAGTATAAATAGTAGTAAACTTATTTTTTTCATATTCATTATTTTGTTCCCCAATACAGGAATATCATACCTATTAAAACAAAAGCTAAATCAATAGCTTTACTTTTCAAGTTTCTCTCTTTAAAAACTAAAGCACCAAATAAGAAGGACACTATCACACTACCCCTTCGAACCATAGATACTATAGAGATCATAGAGTCTTCAAAACTCAAAGCATAAAAATAAGCAAAATCAGCTACCGATAAAAATAGAGATATAAATAATATTGTCCATCTCCATTTAAATGGAGTATTTTCTTTACGCCGTGGAAACCATATAAATAAAAGTATGGAACCCATTATAAAAATCTGATAAATATTAAACCAAGATTGCACCACCATTGGCTCAACGATTCTTAATAAGTATCTATCGTACAATCCACTTGCCGCACCTGCTATTGCAGCCATAGCAACAAAAAAGATCCACTTATTATGCACAAAGTTAATTCCCTCTTTCTTTCCCGAACGGCTCAACATATACAAAGAGGATATAGCTAGAAGCACCCCTATCCATTGATATAAATTTAAACGCTCACCAAAGATTAGCATAGCTCCCACAAGGACCATTACTGGTCTTGTGGCATTTATAGGGCCTACAATTGTAATAGGTAAATGCTTTATGCCATAGTATCCAAAAACCCAGGAAGTAAGAACAATTATAGATTTTAGAAAGATTAATCCATGACTTTTCAGACCTACTGAAGGCACGTAGAATAACGTATCTTGCAAAAGTTCAGGACTACCATAAGAAATCAGAATAAAGGGTAAAAAAATCAACCCACAGAATACGGTATTTAAGAAAAGAACGGGAAGAACGGCATTCTCTTTTAAAGACATTTTCTTAAAAACATCATAAAACCCAAGAAATGCAGCAGAAAAGAAGGCTAATAATAACCACATCTATTTATATTATTTTAGAATGAAACGGATTTATAAATTAAATATTGATTCTGGGTACTCTACAGCAATTAAGAATAATGCTTGACCTGGAACAGATGCTCCTGCCAATCCTCTATCTTGTTCTTCAATAATCTTTCTAAACTCTTCTAAAGATATTTTACCCCTTCCCACTTCTATGAGTGTTCCCACAATGGCTCTTACCATATTTCTCAAAAAGCGATTTGCTTGTATTGTAAAAACGAGGGTGTGCTCATCAACTTCAGTCCATTCAGCCTGCATAATAGTACATAGATTTGTTCTCGTATCACTATGCAGTTTGCTAAAACTCGTAAAATCCTCAAATTCAAAAAGAATTTGAGCAGCTTCGTTCATCTTTAAGATATCCAAAGATTGATAAAGGCGATAAGCGTAATTTCTACGAAAGGGATCTTTTCTAGTAGTTATATAATATTGATAAGTACGAGCCGTAGCATCAAATCGAGCATGTGCTTCTTTATTGACTTCTATTACTTTATGGATGGCTATGTCGTGTGGAAGAATTCTATTAAGTTTATCACAAACTTTATCGACATCTAGTTTTCGCTCAAAATCAAAATGTGCAATCATTTGTTTGGCATGAACACCAGCATCTGTCCTACCAGCACCGACAACCTCTATCTCTTTTCTTAAAAACATTTTCAACGCATCCATCAAACACTCTTGGACACTGCTTCCATTGGGCTGAATCTGCCAACCATGATAATTACTACCATCGTATGATAGATAAATAAAATATCTATGTACTTCCATTCTTATTTTACTTTTGAAATACAAAGGTATTGTTTTTCAAAGACATTTTCTTGTTCTCTTTAGATCTCTATTTTTCTTTCTTCTTATTCCTTTTAAATATAAAGAGAGAACTAATCATTCTCTCCTTATATTAATTTAATTATTTTCCATATTCTTCATACAGCAAAAGCAAGTGCGAAGAACTCCAACTAAAGTGTGGAGCTTTCAAGCGTTCCCCAGTATGACTATCGTAATTTTCATGAATAGGCTGATCACCAATCAATCCATTTAATCGTTCAAATACTTGTTCAGTATATTTATCAGCTAAATCATTATAACCATAATTACGCAACCCCTTAATTGCAAAAGAAGTTTGATCTAACCAAATAGGACCTCTCCAATATCCTCTTGACATATACTTCGGATTATCCGCAGCAATCGTAGGGAATGGTATATAAGTTGAAAACTTAGTTGTATCTGTCAAGTGAACCATAGCCCTATTCATTTGATCTTTTGTAGCAATCGATGTCCAAAAAGGGATATATGCTTCGCTACCTTGTTCTTTAATAAAGCTTTTATCGGATAACTTTCTATCGTAATAGAAGCCTGTATCATCGTCAAAGAAATATTGAGCCACTTCGGCTGCATAATCTTTTTCTACAAATGGAACATTCAGAATGCTAGCAAATTCTTTTAACAGTCTATACTCATAGGCTAAATAAGCATTCAAATCAACACTTTCTTGATCAAAGCTCCATGCATCAGGACCATTTTGTACCATCTTGGAGTTATCAAAACGAATAGCATTGTCCATTCCACTTTCCCATGCAGCAGCCTCAACAGTGCCATCAGTTGAACCAAATTCACAGATTCCGTTTTTATCATGATCTCTTTTCTCATACCACCACTGATGATAAGAAAGAAGTTGTG
This sequence comes from Bacteroides coprosuis, assembly GCF_020741705.1. Lineage (NCBI taxonomy): Bacteria > Pseudomonadati > Bacteroidota > Bacteroidia > Bacteroidales > Bacteroidaceae > Bacteroides > Bacteroides coprosuis. The sequence goes on along the minus strand of NZ_DYYK01000102.1, from coordinate 16,839 downwards.
GGTACATTTCTTTAAGAAAAGCTGTATCATTCGTTTGTTTGAATACTTCTGCTATAGCCCAACCAGCTAATGGAGGTTTACTATCTCTTGCATTGTTTTCAGAACTATCTGCATAGATACAATCGATAATCATACCATCTTCAAGCTGATAATCAAACATAGAACGAATCATATTTTTGGCTAACTCAGGCGTCACCTTTGCCAATGGAACTGCAAACTTCCAAGTATCCCAAGCCCAGTATCCCATAAAATACCCTACAGCATGACTAGGAACCATACCTTCATGCAGTAATCCACCTCTACTTACTTTCCAATTAGATATCAGAGTAACTAAAGATTTGGCAGCTACTCGATCATATTTGTCAGGCATATCATCACGAAGAATGGTATCTAGATATTTATTCCAACGCTTTATATTATCTGCGAAAACCAACTCTGCATCTTCTAAGTGAATTTGAGCCTTTTGGATACCCGCTAATTTCTCTTTATGGTTAACAAAGTAAGAAATAGCAACATAAAAAGATTGTTTATCAGTGATTGCTTTATAATTATCACTTTCTACTTCTAGTTTAATTTCAGGGTTAAAGCAGAGGGTAGTAATTTCTCCGTTAGGATGATTTACAATCACTTTGTCTCTGTCTTTACTAAAGGTAGAGCCAGGCATCCACCCATCGCCTTTTAGTATTAATTCGGGAGTACTTTTACCATCTGTTTTTATATGTAATATAGCAGTTGTAGCATCAGCAAAAACCAGTCTTTGACTAACTACTGCTTTTCCATTACTACCTTGAATAAATAATCCTCCAGGATAGTAGTTTACAGAGTCAGCTTGGAATGAAGGTTGTGCTTTTGCTTCAATTGTTACAGCAGATTTGGCAAGCCATAATCTACTATCTAAGCTATAAGGGCCACAAACTCCATTTACCCAGTTATCTTTCTGTGCAGGAGTAAACCCCATCCAAGATCCTTGGTCTACAAACCATCCAATACATCTAGAACTCTCCGAGGGTGTATAAGAAATATCAATTATTTGATTTAAATGCTCTCGCGTATTATGGCTCGTTTGGACCTTCTCATCTGACTTGCAGGAAATAAATCCTGCAAGTAGAGTTAAAATGCATATATATTTAAATTTCTTCATAATTTGAGATTTTCTAGAACCAGACTTTATGAGATTCATCTACGATACTTTCTTTACCAGTCAAAGGTAGGATTGTAAATGAATAAGATTGTTTTTCGGGTGTAATAGTGTATTCTGGATGAACTTGAGCACCCCAGGTATTATCTCCACCAACACCCATTTGCTTATAATCTATATTTAACCAAACAAAGTCTCTTTTCATAATACTACCACCATGTTTTCGCTCGATATTAAAAGGTATATAACCTATATCTTCTTGTGTAAAATTCCATGCACTAACACTTAATGGAGTTTCGCCAATAAAGAGCAAACCTTCTTTAGCCTTATTTTGAAGGGCCACCCAACGAACATCCGACTTATTTGCTGTTTCTTGAGGGCGAATATAAGGGTGGAATTGATCCCATACAGTTGAGGTGTATTCCCCAACCATAGCGGATGTTTTACGGTCTGCATAGTTTTCATGGGGACCTCTACCCAACCATGTCATTTGATCATATTCAGCAGGAAGTATCATCTTCATTCCTAGGCGAGGTACTTCTGGAAGAGGTTTTACACCAGGAGTAAAATTCATAGAAACTTGAATAATTCCTTCAGGACGAATAGCGTATCTCATCTCTACTTGAAGCATCGCATCTTTATGATTATAAGAGGCTAATACAGTTCCTAGCTTACCCTCTTTATCAAGAAGCGTTTCAAATTTAGTTAAAGACATATCATCCCAAATTGTTTTCCAAATACCACAACGGCTAGTTGTACCATTTGCAACATCATTATCTGTTAATGCTCTCCAGAAATTTGGACGTAAGCCCTCTTTGATCATTGATTTGGAATGCACTTGATAATCTACTAATTCACCCGATTCAGAATTAAATATGACTAAAAAATTGTTTCCCGAATAAGTTACTAATCCTTTCTTAGTTTTCAGTTTCATTTTTCCTGAAGTAGATTGAACTACTCTTTTAGCTACTGCCTCATTGGGCAATAACCATTGCTCGTAAGCGGCTAAATGATTTTTCTTCACTAATTTTTCATCCACATTGGTGTGAGCTTCTATCTTCAAGAAATACTCTTTAGTAGGTTCAAATTTTGACTTTGAATACGGAACAGATATTTCATAGCTATTCCAAGGTAGTATTTGTGGTAAGCTCAGTTGTCCTTCTTCAACAACTTGACCATCACTTTCTACTGTCCAAGTAAAGTCATATTTTGATAAATCAATAAAATCATGCCTATTCGTAATTTTCACTCCTTGATCAATGAAAGAAGCTGGTTCAAAATGGACATATTGATACACTTTTTTTACTTCCCAGGTATGAGGATTGACAGTCCTATCAGCAGCTATCAAGCCGTTAGCACAGAAGTTGGAATCATTAGGAACACCTACGAAACCAAGATCTCCACCATAAGCCCAAATTTTATTTCCTTTTTCATCTTTATGCTCAATGGCTTGATCAACCCAGTCCCAAATAAAACCACCTTGTAACTGATCATATTGGTAAATCACATCCCAGTAATCTTTCAAGTTCCCCACACTATTCCCCATAGCATGTGCATATTCACAAAGAATCATAGGACGAGGTTGACGCTGATTTACAAACTGCCTTAATAGCCATATACGTCCGTACATTGGGCAATAAATATCAGACAAACCTTCAAAGCCTCCCCCTTCATATTGAACAGGGCGTGAAGAGTCGAATTCTTTAGTCCAATGATAAATAGTCTCAAAATGTTTACCATATCCAGATTCATTACCTAAAGACCATGTGACAATAGATGTAAAGTTTCTATCTCTGCGTACCATTCTTTCCATTCTCTGCTGAAAAGCATTTGCCCAATCTGGATAATTTGCCAATGTATAATCTTTATGATGCATCATACCATGGCTTTCAATATTAGCTTCATCAATTAGATATAATCCGTAATAATCACATAAGGCATACCATTCTGGATTATTAGGATAATGACTACAACGCACAGCATTTAAATTAAAATGCTTCATGATCTCAATATCTTTTACCATGCTCTCCACGGTAATAGTACGCCCATTCTGAGGATCATGTTCGTGTCTGTTTACACCTTTAAATAGTATAGGAGTGTTGTTAACTAAAATCTGTCCATTACGCATTTCTACTTTTCTAAAGCCAAAAGGATGGATAATAGATTCCATATCACTTCCCCTTTCATCTTTAAGAGTTAGTACCAACGTGTATAAATTGGGAGTTTCAGCATTCCAACTCTTAATTTGTGGAAAGACCTCATCTATTCTATATTGCTTATCAGCCGTAATATTTATTGTTCTATTGAAAATAGGATCATTATCCTCTAAGACTTTTACATCAAGTGTATAACCAGTCTTTGGATTATCTAAATCTACTGCTAATTTAAAATCTCCATCAACATATTCATTGGTTAACTCAGCTAGTAAATGAAAATCATTTACTCTTGTTTGAGGACGAGCATACACATATACATTCCGTTCAATACCGCTGTATTTCCAATAATCTTGATCCTCTAGATAAGAGCCATCACTATAACGAAAGACCTTAACAGCTAGTTTGTTTTTTCCAGACTTCAAATACTTAGTAATATCAAAATGAGCAGGTAAACGGCTATCTTCACTATAACCCACTTCTTGTCCATTTACCCAAACATAATAAGCACTCTCTACTCCTTCAAAATCGATAAAAACATCCATATCGTTCCAATCAGAAGGGATAGAAAACTCGTGAACATAAGATCCTACTGGATTATAATCTGTAGGAACATAGGGAGGATTTGGAGGGAAAGGATAACTCACATCTGTATAGATTGGAGCATCAAAACCTTGTAATTCCCAACTACCAGGAACCTGAATAGGATCCCAATTAGAAGTATCAAAACTCTCCTTCCAAAACTCAGATGGAGCTTCAGCTGGATTCTTTGCATATTTAAATTGCCAAGTTCCATTCAAGCTAATCCTTCTTTCTACTGCGGAATTCACTTTCAATCGCTCTAGAATAGGCTTACTAAACTGCTCCATTCCCAATTTTTCTGTTAAATAGGGAGTGAAGTGAGCTCGCATAGGCTCTCTATTTATTTCATTAATTTCTGCATTTTGCCAAGGTACATTATCTTGCGCTGAGGCTTTTGCCAAAGAGAGTACTGCACCTAATAAAAAAAGTAAAGGAAAAAACGTATTCTTCATATTATATTCTTTTTAAAACTAACTCCATAACAAGAGATAGATTAAATCAAACAGCCACAATAAAAAAATCAGGAGATGAGATTTTGAATAATCTATTCCCATCTCCTGAGATATAATAGTATAGTAATTAATTGACTAAATCATTTGCATTAATTTCACTTAAAGGTATTGGATAAAAAGCATGTTTTGATAATTCAAAACTAGTTCTACCAGCATCTTTCATCGCTTGCTCCAACTTACCCCAACGACGTAAATCATACCAACGCCAGTTCTCAAGAGGGAATTCAACAATTCTCTCATGTTCAATCTGTTTTTTAACATCTTCTTTGGATGAACCTTTCATTGCAGGCATATTTCCATGAACATCACGAACTTGATTAATCAAAGAAATAGCTTCTGCTGTTTTTCCTAGTTCATTCAAAGCCTCAGCTTTCATTAATAAAACATTAGCATAGCGCATTAAAGGAATATTAATAGCAGATGCCCAATCTTCCATTTGCTCTAAAGTTGGAGGAAGGAATTTATGAAAAGCACTCTTACCCCTATTATCCTTAAATAATTCCTGATAATCAGATCCAAATATTTTCCCTGAACCATCATTAAAGTATTCATCATCAAAATAGATTGAATGGTACAAACGCTTGTCATACAATCCATCTTTTGCTATTTTTCCTTCAGACTTAAATGTAGTCATCAGAATATCACTTGGAATTATTTCATCCCAACCACCTAACTCTGAGCAAGCAATCCAATTATGTAGTGCATTTTTGTAGAAAGCACCACTTGCATCATTCATAGAAAATTGCAGTTCAAAAATAGATTCTGGACAATTCTTCTTTTCTCCTTTGAACATACTTTGAAAATCAGCAACTAATTCATATCCTTTCACATTATTAAAAGCCTCAACAGCTTTGTTTAGATAATCTTCCTTTTGATCAGCCTCTTCATACGCTCTTGTCAGATATGTAAGTCCCAAATATGCATAAGCTGCACCCCTTGTTGCTCTACCTACGTTATCAGCATCATATTTCTCTGGCAATTCAGTTGCTTTTTTCAAATCTTCTACGATGAAGTTCCAGGAATCAATACGAGGAGATATTGCTTTATTCATATCTGCCTGAGAAGTGATATACTTATCACGAATGATAATTTGTTCCCAATTTAAAATAAGTTTTAAATTATAGTAAGCTCTTAAGAAATGAGCCTCATTCAAAACTTGTTTACGGTAATTTTCATCAATATTTCCCTCTGGAATAGTGACTACTTTTTCTAGCACTTGATTAGCATAACTAACCCCTCTGTAATTATTAGACCAATAACTACTAAACTGAGAATTACCATTAGTATAAGTAAAAGTAGATAATTCCACCCAGTTTGGATAATTCATTGCATCACTACCCAACTTTACAATATCTTCTCGATAAGCTTCTACTGGCCATTTTACCTCAGCAAACCCGTATGTATCAATAGCATATTCTAACTGAGAATATACTGCAGATATCCCTGCTTCCGCATCTTCCTTATTTCTCCAAAAAGAATCAGAAGTTAATTTATCTGGGGAAGATTGCTCCAAGAAATCATTACATGATGCAAGTGCTCCAGTCAAAATAAAAGCACATATATATATAATCTTTTTCATGAGTATTAAAATTTAGAATTAAAATGATAGTTGAGCTCCAACAGTAAATGAACGCGTAAATGGATAGATATGTCTATCTATACCTGTATTCAATACGCCTCTAGAGAATTCAGGATCAATACCATCATAGCCCGTAATTGTAAATAGATTTTCCCCACTCACATAGAATCTCAGATGTTCAATATAAGCTTTCATCGTTAAAGCCTTTGGTAGAGTATATCCAAACTGTAGCTGACGTAAGCGTAGAAAATCACCTTTCTCTAAAAACCTTGTTGATTCTTTTAAGTTACCATTTGGATCTTGAAAGATAGCTCTAGGCACACTTGTATTTGGATTCTCTGGAGTCCAAGCATTTAATGAAGAACGTAAAAAGTTAGAACTCGAATTCATTCCTTCATAAAAGTATTTATTGGCATTGTAAATCTTATGACCAAATGCACTTCCTAAAACGACAGAAAAATCGAAGCCTTTATAAGAACCACCTAAGTTTAGATTAGCTTCTACTTTAGGTATCCCTGAACCAGCATACACTTTATCATCTTCATTAATCGTACCATCTCCATTTACATCTCTAAAACGAATATCACCAGGAGCAGCTTTGGATTGTATTTTTTTACCATCCGCATTCACATAAGCATCCACTTCTTTCTTAGATTTGAAAATGCCATTGGCTTCATAAAGATAAAATGCACCAATAGGTTTACCCACTTTCGTTTGAGTAGGGAAATGTTCTTCTCCATACTTCAAACCTTCTCCATAAAGAACCTGACCTTTATCTGCTAGTGAAGTTACTCGGTTACGAGTGGTAAACATATTAAAGCCTACATTATAATTGAAGTCGCCTATGTTATCGTTCCAATTTAACTCGAACTCAAATCCATTATTTTCTATCTCCCCTACATTTAGAATAGGGCTATTTAAGCCTGCCGATGGAGGTAATACCTTTGTTATCAATAAGTCTTTTGTATTATTCTGATAATAGTTCAAGGCACCACTTAGCTTATTATTAAAAAAGCCAAAGTCTACACCAATATTTTTTGTATCGGTTGTTTCCCATTTTAAGGATCTATTTTCAAGACCAGTGGCAATACTTGCTGGCCATGGGTTTGCACCATTACCCTTTACATAACCTAAACCTAACCAGTTTGAAGAGGAAATTAATGCTAAGAAGTCATATTTACCAAGAGCATTTTCATTACCTAAACGTCCCCAGCTGAATCTTAATTTTAAATTATTCAAAGCAATATCTTTTGGAAAGAATGCTTCTTCAGAAATTCTCCAGCCCAAAGCAACTGAAGGGAATGAACCCCAACGTTCATCCGAACCAAATTTAGAAGAACCATCATAACGCATGGTTATTTGTGCTAAGTAGCGATCAGCATAGTTGTAGTTGATTCTACCAAAGAACGAAGCTCTATTGTATTTCCAAAAACTACCTTCTCCAGAGAAAGTCCCACCTGCACCAGCATCAATTGTAGGGAAACTAGGATCGAGGAATCCCGATGGTTCATCACTTGAGTTTAACTCTCCTTCAAGAACCTTATATACCGTTTTTTTACCCTCTACACTAACTCCTTCCCATCTGTATTTTTCTGTTGTTATCGAACTACCCAGCATTGCATTGATGCTATGACGACCAAAATCTTTATTAAAATTCAATACATTATCGAATATTTGTTCGTCCCAATATGCAGTACTTGAACTACTAGAAGGGTATTTCACAGGAGAACGAGTATCTGAAACATAAGGAGGGGTATGAGTACCACTTCTCGAATGTTCGCCTCTGTAAGCATAACTTGTTTTAAAGTTTAGCCAATCTGTAATATTTATAGTTAATCCTACATTAGCTGTCGTATGATAAGCTTTAGACCATGCATCTTTATAATGGTGATCGGCCATTACGTTACGATTATTAGGAAGTTGATCAAAATCGGTTAGTCCATACCCATATTCGCGAGATTCATCGTAAATAGGAACTAATGGAGAAATCATATACATCTCCTTCAAAGAATATTGAGGATTTTTAAAGTCAGTAACTTTAAAAGCTACATTAGCATCAACATCAAAAATATATTTGCTTAATCTTAATTTTGCTCGTGCATTATCTTGACGAAAATTATTACCTAGATAAATTCCTTTTTCATCTGCACGATTATAAGATATAGAGTATTGAGCTAGATCAGATCCTCCTCTTACGCTAACCATATAGTTTTGAAGGATCCCAGTGCGTTGCATAGCACCTTGCCAGTCAGTATCTACATCAGATTCTTTATTAATATATGTTGGAAAATCCACTACTTCATTGTCTTTACCTGCAGCAATGGCATATGCATTCCAATTTTCATACATTTGCTTGTGCATTGATTTATATTCCGATGCATTAAGCATTTTTAGTTGTTTGGCTACCTTCTTTACGCTTAAGAATGTACTAAAATCAATCTTTACATCTCCTTTTTTACCATTTTTTGTGGTAACAATAATAACACCATTGGCAGCCACTGATCCGTAAATAGCAGATGCTGCACCATCTTTTAACACCTCCATAGATTCAATATCTTGAGGATTTACACTATTCAAATCGCCTGGAAAGCCATCAATAATACACAGTGGCTCGTTACTGCCAAAAGTCTTAACACCACGAATTTTTATACTAACACCAGAACCTGCAAGTCCATTTCCCTTTTGGATATTAACACCTGCAATTTTTCCTTGAAGTGCTTCGCCTGGATTAACAGTAGCACGACTAGCCAGCTCATCTACATTTACCGATGAAATAGCTCCAGTCATATCACTTTTCTTTATCGAACCATAACCAATAACGATAGTTTCATCTAACATTAATGCATCCTCCTTTAGAGTAATATTAATATTGGACTTCCCTTTTACTAAAATTTCTTGAGTTTTATAACCAATGTAGGAAACCACAAGAGTTGATTGCGCTCCTACATCTAATGTGAACTGACCATCCACATCTGAGATTGTACCATTTGTTGTACCTTTTTCTAAGACACTAGCCCCGATAATCGGAATGCCACCATCATCTACTATTGTACCTGTCAATTTTAAATTTTGTGCAAACAGTGCACTAGGAATCAAAATCATAACACAAAGAAATAGCCACCTTATGTTACTATTCAATAGCATTTTGTTATTCATAATATGTGCTTAAAGGTTAATAAAAGTAATTTTATTAGCAACTAAATAAATACAAAGCAAGAACATTTAGCTCCCAATCTTGTTGTAAAATATCTACAGCGTAACAATAAAAGGCTATTTTTTATCTACACATAAAATTACAAAATACTAATAATCAATATATTATATTTATACACATATATACAAAGATGATGATTTATAGTTTATTGGATTAAAGCATTTTCCTACGATTCTTTTTAAATAAAATTCAAATTTAATCGTTAAATTAAATAGATTGCAAATAATCGATCAAGTTGTCTCCATTGTCTAAGTTCAAGGATTTTCTCAAACGATACCTACTCATATTGACACTCTTGGGATTAGAGCCTAAAAGCAAAGCAATATCTTTTGTTGATAAATCTACTCTTAAAAGTAAAGCTAGTTTTTTGTCACCAGGGGTTAGATCGGGATGTTTCTTTAGGAGTCGATTCAGATATTCGATATTTCTGTCTTCAATGCTTTCCATAAGCATACTATCTGTCTGATCTCCTGCCAGAGATTGCTGAATATAAATATTAATCTGCTTTAAATGATTCCTCACCTTATCTCCACTTAATTTATACCCATCTTTCACCATCTGTTGAATCGAAGACAACAATTCATTTCTACTCTTAATAAACATAGCAAAAGTAGTTGCCTCTTTATTAACACGCTCTAGATGCTCATGAGCAGAGTTAAGGTCTTGTTTCTGTTGCTGAACTTTTAATTCGGCCAATTCTCTTTCAAATTTCTCTAAATTTAGGTTAGCAGTCATTAACTCTAAATCTTTTCTCTTCTTATACCAGCGAGGAATAAAAATGGCAACAAAAGTAAGCAATAAGAGACAAAATAAAAGAATAGCAATATTACGTCTCAATAACGCAATCTGAAGCTTTTGTTCTTTAGACTCCATTTCTCGTTTGCTTTCAGTCAATCTTTTATTTGAAATATTGCGTTCTACGCTTCTTAGCTTTTGATCATTCTGTAACTCTTGAGATAATACAAATAGTTTCTCTAAGGCATCATGTGCTTCTTTATAGTTCCCCATAGCATTATACACCCAAGATAAATACTCATAATTATCACACTCTAACTCTTTACTCCCAATTTTTGCTATTTCTTCCTTTATATAAAGCAGAACCTTTAGAGCTTCTTTATATCTCCCTGCAAAAAATAATTGCCTACCTTTATTATTGTAATTCTCACATAACCCCCAATTGGCATTTAAATTTTTATTGATAATTATAGACTCATCAATCATAGCCAATTTCTCCTCTGTATCTCCTTTGTACAAACAGAGATTGTTGAGATTTGCAGCTACTCCTTTTATATTACCCAACTTCTTATTAATTGCCAATGCATTTTTAAAACACTGTTCTGCAGTTTGAAACTCATTTAGATTGGCATGAATTATTCCTCTATTATTATGGCACGAGGCAATACTTATAGAATCTTGATGCACCTTAAATACAGCTAGAGCTTCATCGTTGTATTCAAAAGCTTTTCTATAATCTTTTAATCGACAATAAAGATCAGAAATCTCCATATATACTTGTGCCAAAATAAGAGGTTCATCTATAGGACATAAACGTTCTGCTTCATAAAGAGCCTCAATAGCAACATCAAAATCTCCCAAAAAACTAGATGCTCTAGCATATATAAATAGAGCTTTAGTTCGAGTTAATTTATCGTCAATGGAATCTTTGGAACTCAATATAAAATGTGCCTTTCTCAAAGCTTCTTTGGGGTTTTCATGCAAAAGCTTATTTGATTCATTTAAAATAGAATCTATATTAATAGGAGTTCCCAAAACGAATGCAGGGCTAAGCCATATCATTAGAGATACGAATAGCATACGTGTTTTAAAAGCTAACATATATTTGTCGTTTTAGATAAAGGTTCAGAACAAATATAAGAACATTTAAACAGATGTTACTATTGTTATTACAACTTAATAAAAAAAATGAACAACTAATTAGAATAACCTTCTTCTCATAAAAAAGAAAATTATACAATTTTAAACACAATCAAAAAGGAACGATGACACCGACATCGTATCATCATGTCGGTGTTAAGATGATACGATGTCGGTGTCATAAATTTTTAGTCTTTAACTTTAAAAATAGATTAATCTTCTATTTCAGCGTTGGAAACTCTTTCCAAGAAAACCCTTTGCTTATTCCAATGAAAAGGTGTGAAGTCAGTATTTTTAATCACTCGATTATTCTTAAATACCAAACCCTCAACTGATTTTGCATAAAGTAAGGGTTCATCAAAGGTCTCAAAAATATTATCCTCTATCCGTATAACTCCATAACCTCCCCCATGAAAGTATTTAGTTTGTTTTTCTAAATTTGGAATTTCAGGATAAATAGAAATAATGGCATTCGTAAACTGAAACATATTAGTGAGTGCATTAATAAAATGGTTCTTTCTAATAATTACTTCACGACAAGCTCCTGTTTCATACCATCCATTACAATCTCCACAAAGCAAAATAGCCGTGCCTGAAGTGTGATCAAATAGATTATTTTCTACGATTGTCTTCTGAGGAGTACTAAACAAAGCTCCGCGGGCTCTATTATTACGGATCGTATTTTGAGAAAAAATCACTTGAGGGGTCCATGTTAGATTCTCAATACCATAACCCTCTCCCTCATGAATCTGTTTATTAATACTGTTTTTGAAACGAATCATAAATTCTTTAGCGCCCTCTATCTCATCTTGATCATAAGCAGTAATAGAAGTTATACTATTTTCTTCTCCTACTAATTCCATAGTTTCAGATCGGACAAACTGTACTTTATCCAATACTCTTCCCCACTCAAAACCCCAGGCTTGTGGGTGCATATATTTCGCAATCAGTGTATGGTCATCCACTCGCTTAACAACCTTTAAGTAGGTTCCATGAATATTAATAGCATCATCCATCATCCCCTCATAAAGTCCGTTCTTAGAAATAATTTTCCCTTTACAACTTGAAAAGTGAGTAGCATCAGCTTGGGTTGTAAAATAGCGAGAATCATGATCCCCTTTTAAGCAAACGGAAAACTCATCTAGTGTAATATTTTCACACATCTGAGCTAATAATCCCATACCTTGCGCATAATGAACTTTTATATTTACCAGCTGAGTATTTATATTGTGAGATAAAAACAAGCCAGGGGTAGGACGATACCAAGTACGCATTGCTACTACTGTTCCATCAACCAATCTTTTATCAATCCACTTCGGTGCATAAAAAGAACCATCTTCCAAATCGGTTATATCAGAGGTATCCATATAAAGATCACTTGTATTATATAAGATATGCCTTGTTATAGGATCAAATGCAATGCCAGTAAAAGGTTGCATAACCCAATCATCTCCATAGGTTTCTAACTTTCCATTATCGGCTATTCGACACGACACCTCTTTAGATGGTCTAAAGACAATGCCTTCCTCTCCTTTGTTAGATTCTATTATGACTTGTGCTATATGTGGGTTCTCAAAATCAAGTGTAAAGTTTTTAAGCTTACAGTTTTCTGAATATAAAAGAGAAATAGGTAACATGGTTCCATGAAAAATGAAATTAGCTCCCCCTCCATCAACCGTCAGATTATGCCAATGCTCAAGAGCTAAGCCTACTTTTTTAGGATTATCTTGATCGTGATTGGATATATAATAGGTCTTTGATAGCGATTCTTCAGGATAAAAATGATAAGAACCTGGTGCAAACTGTAGAGTAACCCTATCCTTTTCAGTAAGATCTTTTTTTATTTCTTCTAAAGTACTATTCAACTTTAATGTTATATTTTCCTTAGTGTTAGGAACAATACCATAATCTTCTAAGTTGAAAATCTTGTGTTTACCGTAAGAAGTAAGACTAAGTAATGACACAATTGCAAAAAGTAGTAATTTCGTTTTTTTCATAATGTCCACAAAGATATGAAATAGGAAGCGATGAAAATAAAATAATTTTCAAGTATTCCTTTTTATGAATTTATCTAGTATAGTTAAATCTCATAATTACAAACTATTAGGAATAATTATATGCTATATAACATGAAGTATCCAAACCTTTTGACTAAATTTGCAGCTTAAGGTACATAATATTTTAAATCAATAAATGATAGAAAAGATAATCGTTCTAGAAGAAGTTGATCCCGTACTCTTTTACGGTGTAAATAATAGTAATATCCAACTTTTAAAATCACTATTCCCTAAAATACGCCTAGTTGCTCGTGGAAATGTCCTTAAGGTTTTGGGCGATGAAGAAGAAATGTGTGCCTTTGAAGAAGCCGTAATTGCAATCGAAAAATACTGTTCTACCTACAATATCATTGATGAAGAAACTATTATAGATATTGTAAAAGGCAATAAACCCATCGGTAAAAAAGCAGATGAAGTAATTGTATATAGTGTTACCGGAAAACCAATCTCTCCTAGAAGTGCTAACCAAGAAAAGCTAGTTAAAGGATTCATTAAGAATGATATGGTATTTGCTATAGGACCAGCTGGTTCGGGTAAAACTTATGTAGCCATAGCCTTAGCAGTTAGAGCGTTGAAAAATAAAGAAATTAAAAAGATAATTTTAAGTAGACCTGCTGTAGAAGCTGGTGAAAAACTAGGATTTCTACCTGGTGACATGAAGGAAAAAATAGATCCTTATCTACAACCCTTATACGATGCTCTTCAGGATATGATTCCTGCAGCCAAGCTTAAGGAGTATATGGAATTAAGTATTATCCAAATAGCACCTTTAGCTTTTATGCGTGGTCGTACTTTAAATGATGCAGTAGTGATTTTAGATGAAGCACAAAATACTACTACACAGCAAATCAAAATGTTTCTAACTCGTATGGGTATGAACACAAAAATGATTATTACGGGTGATATGACTCAGATAGACCTTCCTCGCTCACAAACTTCAGGGTTGGTTCAAGCTCTTCGCATTTTAAGGGATGTCAAAGGTATAAGCATAGTTGAACTTACTAAGAAAGATATTGTTAGACATAAACTAGTTGAGAGGATAGTAGAAGCATACGACACCTTCGATAAAAAAATAGAAGAAGAACGTAAAGACAGAAGAAAACGTAATAGTGAGGATGACTCTCACTAAAATAAATATTCACTTTATAAAAAAACGATTTTAAACCTTAGAACAATGAGCAAAGCATTGGTAAAAACAAACTTCAATTTCCCTGGTCAAAAAAATGTTTATCATGGAAAAGTACGTGATGTTTATAACATTAATGATGATTTATTGGTAATGGTTGCCACAGACCGAATTTCGGCCTTTGACGTAGTTCTTCCAAAAGGAATCCCTTTTAAAGGACAAGTTCTAAATCAAATTGCAGCACAGTTTTTAAATGCAACTGCACACATTGTTCCCAACTGGCTCATAGCAACTCCAGATCCTATGGTAACTGTTGGACTTCTTTGTGAAGGTTTCAGAGTTGAAATGATTATTAGAGCCTACTTAACAGGTAGTGCATGGAGAGAATATAAAAAAGGAGCTCGCACTCTATGTGGCGTACAGCTTCCAGAAGGAATGAAGGAAAATCAAAAATTCCCTACACCTATTATTACCCCTACTACTAAAGCAGATGAAGGTCATGATGAAAACATCTCTAAAGAAGAAATTATAGCACAAGGATTAGTAAGCAAAGAAGATTATGAACAACTTGAAAAATATACATATGCACTATTTGAAAGAGGTTCTAAAATGGCTGAAGAAAAAGGACTAATTTTAGTTGACACAAAATATGAGTTTGGAAAAAAGGATGGAAAAATCTATCTGATAGATGAAATTCACACTCCCGACTCATCCCGCTACTTCTACGCTGAAGGTTATAAAGAAAACTTCGAAAAAGGATTACCACAAAAACAACTTTCAAAAGAATTCGTTCGTCAATGGTTAATCGAGCATAATTTCATGGGAGAACCAGGACAACAAGTTCCAGAAATGACTGAAGAATATGTAAACTCTGTTTCCGAAAGATATATCGAGTTATACGAACATATTGTAGGTAAACCTTTTGAAAAAGCGAATAGTGAACATTTAAATGAACGTATAGAAAAAAATGTAAAAGCTTTTTTGGCTACTTATCAGAGATGAAATACGCACAAGAATCAATAAAACCATACAGTACAAAAGGTAAAAAAGCAGAACAAGTTGAGCAAATGTTTGATAATATTGCTCCTGCTTATGACAAACTTAACCATATCTTGTCTTTTAGTATAGATAAGATATGGCGCCGCAAGGCAATTAAATGGCTTAAACAATATAATCCTGAAACGATTATGGATGTAGCTACAGGTACAGGAGACTTTGCCATGTTAGCTTATCGCAAAATAAAGCCACAAAGATTAACAGGCGTAGACATTTCTGATGGTATGATGAACGTAGGTCGTGTTAAAGTCAAAAAAGCTGGATTCGACCCCTTTATTGTATTTGAAAAAGAAGATTGTCTCAACCTAACGTATGAAGACAATAAATTTGATGCTATAACAGCTGCATTTGGTATCCGTAACTTTGAGAGTCTTGAACAAGGATTATCAGAGATGTACAGAGTTCTAAAACCGGGTGGACATTTGGTTATTTTAGAATTGACCACACCAGATAAAGCTCCCATGAAGCAATTATTCCGATTTTACTCTCAATCTATTATTCCTCTTTTTGGACAAGCCCTAACGAGTGATAAGAGAGCATACCACTATCTTCCAAATACGATTAAAGCTTTTCCTCAAGGAGAAGTAATGCAAAGTATCTTACAAGGGATAGGATATAGTGAAGTAAAATTTGAAAGACTTACTTTTGGCGTGTGTACTATGTATACTGCAACAAAAATAGCTTAATTTCAAATTCTTCAATAATCTATTTTATATTATGCAGACATTCGGCCTAATAGGATACCCTTTAGGACATTCTTTTTCTCAAAACTTTTTCAGTAGTAAATTTCAAAATGAAGGTATTGATGCTCAGTATCTCAATTTTGAAATTCCTACTATTGAGGATCTCACAGCTATACTTAAAACTCACTCCTCGCTACAAGGGTTTAATGTTACCATACCCTACAAAGAAATAATAATTCCATTCCTAAGTGGTATAAGTGATGAAGCTAAAGCAATAGGTGCTGTAAATGTAGTAAGAGTTGTAAAAAACAATCATGGAGAAAAATCTTTAATAGGATATAACTCTGATGTTTTTGGGTTCGAAGAATCTATCAGACCCTTATTAAAGCCTCATCATCAAAAAGCACTCGTACTAGGAACAGGTGGGGCATCTAAAGCAGTACACTATGGCTTACAGAAAATGGGCATTAAAACCTTATCGGTTTCTAGGAATAAGAAAGAAAAGAGTATTACTTATGAAGAAGTAAATGCACTGCTGCTAAATGAATACCAGATTATTGTTAATTGCACCCCATTGGGAATGCATCCTAAAACAAAAGAAAAGCCGCAAATTCCTTATCATTTGATAAACGAGAGTCATCTTTTGTATGACTTAGTATACAACCCTGAAATTACTTCTTTTCTCAAAGAAGGCATAAATCGAGGTGCAATAACTAAAAATGGTCTTGATATGTTACACCTACAAGCTATAAAAGCTTGGGAAATTTGGAATGAACTATGAGTAGAAAAAAGATCTTCAAATATATAGCTATGCCTTGCATAGCTATTCTTATGATATGCCTAGCGGCAGGTTTTTATATGTTA
>NZ_DYYK01000101.1:0-5067 GCF_020741705.1 Bacteroides coprosuis | reverse complement strand
TAACTACCTATACCATGAAAAACCTAAGATCACAAGAGCGAACTTACACTCTTTGTTCTCTCATTATACTACATATAGTGGGGTATTACATACTCCTCACTTATTTTCGAACCAATTGGAGCATACTGATTTATGGTGTGATCATAATGAGCCTATTCTTTTTGTTTCTTGAAGGTTATCGCTTTCGCAAGGAAGTGAGAATGGCTTACCTAAGCTCTTTCTTTACATTTGGTATGGCTTTTGGATTATCTTTTTTTACAAGTTGGTTCGATAGGCATTTGCTGTCTATTGGTTTTATTGCTTTACAAATGGGTATCTATAAGTTTCTGGCAGGAGAAATTATGCTGAAAATCCCATTTAAAGTACGACGTATGGTTTTAAATTGAAATCAAGTATTCCTACCCTATAAAAAAACTTCCAACCCTACGTAGCAAATGGGTTTGGTATGCCTCTTTACTTTTATGGATAGAGTTTCACAAGAAAGGCATACTCCATAACAGACTTCGATGGCATGGGAGTTTTAAAGCTAATTCTTCACAAAAAACGCCCAATTAAATTTTAAATAAAGCAAAGTCTATTTCGCATAGATATACAGAATTAAAGGATGCGAATTTAGATCTAAGTCAAAAGCTCGTCTTATCAGGGTTAAAATGATAACATGTCGGTGTCAAAGCATCATCATGTCGGTGTCAAAATGAAGCTCTGGTTTTGAGTAGTAAAATAACGCATAATAATACTTCTTTTCTGTGTATAATTAGACTTTAGAAAGAGGAGGATAAAAAGATACTTCTGTATTGTGAATGTATAACTATCCAGATACTTCAAAAGTAAATATTGAATTATTGTAGAAGTACTCTTTCCTGGAGTCTGTATAATAAAATGTAGGATTTATCTCTTATAGTAAATATGGGCTCAAGTTGCTATTTGATTGTTTTATTTCGATAGCATCTATCAATTAGTAAACCAAAAGAGCCTAAATTCAATCATTTATTTACTAAATCACTAAAATATTTTTTGATCTAAAATGAAAGAAGTAAAAACTCTGTAACTATTTTGTACAGCCTTTTAGAGGAATGTTGATCTTAAAATAATTTTCTTTTACACTTGCACGATTACAAACTATTTTGCTCCTTTTCGATAAATATTTAGCTTTATTATTTGCATAATAGTAATCATTTTGTATCTTGTTGGTGCAAATAAGTAGTAATAGATAGATTTGCATAGCAAATAGTTATTTTTTTACTCTCTTTTGGGTAATAAATGCCAAGCTAGCAAACTTTATTCAAATTACGAATGTTAGTAAGTTTATACAGTAAATAGTGAATAACTATTTAACTTTTAAAAAAAGAACACCAGATGAATGATTTAAAATCAGGAATCTGTATTAAAACCAAAACTAGTTAAAAAATGAAATCGCTAAATCTTGAAAAGAGAACATTGATTCTATCAGGAGCAATTCTAGTTGCATTAGCTATAAGCTCTTTAACTTCTAGTATGCTTGCTGCGATTCTAATTATGCTAGTGATGCTTTTCGACTACGACAACGTTAGTTTGCCAAGAAGCAAGACAACAGTAGGAGTGTTGCATGTGTTAGCTACATTAAGTGTTATCTTCCAGTATCTCACTAATGTACCCTATAAAGAAGTATATGTGGGTGTGTTTATATTAGCTATCATGGGAGTTGTTCTTTACCAAGTATTTGCAATTAAGGCGTATAAAAGTGAATTAAACTAAAGAAAGATATTTAGATATACTCATATCAGACCTGAGTTTTATAAGTGTTTAAATTTAAGATTAGTATTCGTATTCAAAAAATGCCATATACAAAGTGAAAAGTATGAGTATTCTAGAATTTAGGATGACATAGGTTTGATGATTTTCATAGATAGTGAGGTTGTTTTTGTCTCAAAGCTTGCACTCGATAGATTGTCTACTATTGATTTTATGTTATAGTAGTGTTTTTATAAGAAGTGTCGCAGTGCTCTACTAATGTTCCCATTCTTAAGCAGGGGTGTTTAAGATTCATGTGTAGAGAGTGTAAGTGTTCAATAGTAAAATAGTTTACAAAATGTATTTGAGTGTTAAGTTATATCGACTTTCCATTGAATGCTAGCTTTGAGACTTAAACAATTTCCTTCTAAAAGCTGTTAAAATAGAAATTAACAGCTTTTTCAGTATAGGTAAAATACTTGTTCTGAATAAAGGATAAATATTTAAGCCATGCAAATATTAAGCTATAAAAGTCGAACGTTGGCTTTAACTGCAATAATTATCATATTGCTTATGGTATATACAATTATACCAAGTACAAAAATTGTATTGGCTGGAGTGGTTCTGTTGGTCTTCGACTTTTGGAAAAACTACGAATCACGAAGTAATGCAGTAGTAATAGGGCTATCGGTAGCCACTTTAATCTCCATAGTTTTGGAGTTTATAAATATCAGCTCTTATCAATTTTATATTGAAATAGGGATTATACTGCTTATTATAGCTACCATTTTGTACTATGTATTTGGTCGTAAAGTTCGCCATAAAGAACTCTAGACATATATGAAATGATCTCGTTGATAAAAATCCTCTCACTTATGACATGAGAGGATTTTTTTATGCAATAACCGTCCAGCTATTTAGAACAATGAGTCTATGTTTACTCTGAGTTGGATATAATTGGATGTAATCTATGTTGTGTCATTACTCTCCCTGGTATTTCTTTGAATAAGTATAATCTTTAAAATAAGCTGTAATAATTTCATAATTAGTCAGTTATGTTGTATATTAGGGATACTGCCTAGTTGAGACAGAAATCTATATTCATTTTACGAACAACATCTTGTACACTGCATTTACCTTATTTATTGAGGGTAGAGGTATGTATATGTAGCTTCTTGATAGATAGGAGAGGATGCAACTCGTAAAAACTTATTTCGATGAAGGCAGGCAATTATTGTTGTATAGAAACTAAACTTGCTAGACTATGAATGTTAATCGCATAAAAAGAGACAAATTAAGTCATATTCAATTGCGTAGACGCTTGGATGATAATAGTGTGCTGATCGAGAACTACGAAATTGATAGTGGTGATGTTCACCAGCGTAAATTTTCTATTTTGCATACTCATCAAGAAGATGAAACACCGATGCTAGTGAAGATAGATTATTTTACAGATAAAGAAAAAGGAGAGAAAATAAAACTAAGCATTCCCAAGAAAGATAAAAAGAACAAGAAAAAATGGGGTTTCTTCCCGAAAAAAAGAGGGAGAGAGATTATGGCTAAAGATCGAATTAATGCCTACAAACGCCTATTTAGGAAGAGTTACTACACCACATTTCGTACAGTAGATGAAATGCTAGGAATGGCAGCCAATGCGTTTGTTGAAGATGTAGATGTAACCTCGCAATACACCAAGTATTCTACAATAAACCCCAATATTAATGAAAAATATATTATTACGATAGATGAAGAATAAACCATAACTACTATTACTCTAGAATGAGCACTAAAGAGTATTAGTAAAAAGTAGGCGTAATCCGATGATTCAATTCGTGATTACGCCTGCTTTTTTTATGCAGTATAACGTATTACTCACTGGTAAATGATTGCGACAGATTATCTCCAATCTGTATGGTGTTCATGTCTAAAACCGATGAGCTAGTATCATTTTCTAGTTGGCTATAATCTACTTGGGCACTAGTAGTTTCATGGTTTGGCGAAAACAACAAAGCTACATAGAGTATGAAGACCAAGAATATAAGTGCAAAAATTTTCATAATGGGCTAAATATGAATTGTTTTGTAATGTTATAACGTTTATCCTTAGATTGAAAATTACGGACAAATAACTTTCTGATCAATAAGGTAAAAAAATTTCTTCAAACGGAAGTATAAAATATGAATTGTTTTTATAAGTTTAGTAAACTTTTGTGTAAGTCTGTTTTCGGTATTACGAAGAAGTTGCAAAAGAGATTATCATCTTGCTTATTTTGTTTCTACAATAAAAAACTTTCTTAATATGTAGCTAGAGTTACAGAAGCATTAAGTTTTTGTTAAGTACCTCCTTTTTAGGTTTAAACACATTATTATTCGTTCTCTTTTATGTAAATTATATAAGTAGAAAAGAACCTAAATAATAGCATTATGAATCCACGCATTGTACAGATATTCCTTGCTTTGGGAATAATAGCTCTAGCAGGAGCAACAATTGAACAGCTTTCCAGAGGTGTGTACAGTTTGATATTCTTGGATATATTCCTTATTCTTGGCACAGCGAAAAGATAAAGAGTATCAATACTTTACGCAATAGTAGTCATTTAGTGTAAATGAGCATTTTAAAATCTTTAAAAGTTCATTTATAGCCTTTTATGTGCTACCTTAAGGGGTAAGCATTAAATTAAATCTATTATGGAAAAAGGCAAATTTATTATTAACGTTGATTCCCTTATCACTGATTTTCAAAAGCACCTAGATAAGAATGATAGATGTATCTTTTCGGGTCGCTTTGGATCGGGTAAAAGTTTCTTCTTAAATCACTTTATTAATCTGCCCGAAGTTCAGGATGAATATGTTTTCATACCTATTTATCCCGTCAATTATCAGATTACGGGTGAGCTTGATGTCTTTGAATGTTTGAAAAGAGATATCTTGCTGAAACTGGTATCCAATCATTACGATTCCATTGATACATCCACCATTTCAAATTCATGGAAGATTGCTTCGTTTCTTAAAACTAGAGGAGTAGATTTAATTAAAGACGTGGGGAATATATTGCCAGATTTAAATATTCCTGGTTTGTCACTCAATACTCCCGGTTTATTTAAAGGACTTAATTGGGTAAGGAAACTTTGGGATGATCATATTCAAGAGGTAACCAAAGGCGTTGAAAATGTTGAAGATTATGAAGTAGATTTCTCAGATGATGATGGTTCTATTTATGAGTTTAATCCTATATCTCAGCTCATTTATGATATTATAGATAGCATGAAGAAGAGACTACAAAATCAAAATAGGAAAGTAGTGTTGATATTGGAAGATTTAGATAGAATGGCTCCTGAGTGTATATTCCGTATATTAA
>NZ_DYYK01000100.1:0-4919 GCF_020741705.1 Bacteroides coprosuis | reverse complement strand
ATTAGATATTTCGAATTCACAATCATTATTAGCTTTTAACCATACATGATTTGGTGAACCTTTAATGTTTCTAATGTCAGCATTAGTAGTTGAATCAGCGTATTTTACAGTTTTGTTATCATATCCTGTATAATCTGCAACTTTAGGCCATGGAGCATTTTCTGGTTTAGGGAAGTTCGCACCAAATGTTTCTTTCAATATAACATCGCCTGAAGGTACTTCTGGATCTGTTGGTTCTTCTGGTTCTTGACCATCAAAATTTTTCACATCCTTAGTACTACGAACAGTGAATTGCCAGCTACCATTAAATGTTTCAACTACACCTACAACGGTACCTGTTCCTTGAGGAAGGATTTCTGCTGCAAATTTAGAGTAACCACTATTTCTCATAATGATTGTTTTACCAGTAGCGTCTTTAATTGTTCTATTTGTATTTACTTTAGGATCAGCATAAGGTTGACCAGCTTCTACAAAATGAACACCATCTAATTGAATAATGGTATTAAGATCTACATTACCAAGAGCGGCAATAGTAGTTACTTTAGGAGTTACTGCATTTCCAGTAGAAACGATAACAGCACGTTTCTCAAACTCAGCCATCTCAATTCTATTTGCACCTGCAGTTGCAGAACCAATTTGAAGTAAGCCACCAAAAACTACAGCATCCAATCCTTTTGCATCAAAAACAATTTTTGTACCTACAGGATATTTCTTTGCTACAAAATTATCATTAACACCCACAGTGATACCACCTGTTTCATCTTGGATATAAACCTTTTTGAATACATTGCTATCTGTATCATCACTTACAATAACACCACCAATTTTGATGTCATCTTCAATTTTAATTGGAGCATCTGATGTTGCTCCAGCATATTTTGAAGCAAACTCAATCATTGATGTATTCGGTTTTGCATTTGGATCTTCAGGATCAACAGGTACTTCTGGTTCACCAGGAGTTACACCATCAAAGTCTAAAACATCGTCAATAGAACGAATAGTTAACTGCCAATCGCTATTGTGTTTACCCATAATACCAATAATACTACCAGTACCTACAGGTAAAAGCTCTTTGTAGAAATTAGAGTATCCACTAGTTCTCAAAATAATTTTATTGCCTTGAGCATCTTTAAGATCTCTATTAACTGTTTTTTGATCTTCAGCATAAGGAAGTTTACCGCCATCAGGGAAGTTAACTCCGTCAAGTCTAACCAAAGTATTTACTACTTTATCATCTAGTTTACTGAAATCAGTAATTACAGTAGGTTCGATAGCTTTAAGATTTGGCCAACCATCTTTCACAACATGTGCCTTAAATATTTCCCAAGGAATACGATTTGCTTGAGTTTTATCATAACCTATTTGCAATTGACCACCATATTCCACAACATATAATCCATGAAGATTAATATATACAGTTTGACCTAGTGCATATTCTGTAGACGTATTATTTTGGTCTGCACCAAAGTTTATACCACCTGTCTTATCTTGAATATAAATTTGCTTAAAGATATTTCCAGATGCATCGCTACTTGTAATATTAGCTTTTAAAATATATTCAAATTCAATAAGCTTTGGTGAACCTTGAGTTACATCTTTATATTGTTCTTTAAGTTCAGCAATTGTAATGTTTTCCTCTGGACCTGTATACTCAGGTTTATTTAAAGGAGGGGTATCATAATCCCTAGAACAACCTGTGGCTGCTAATGTAAAGAATAAAAGCAAGCCTAGTATTTTATTTATTGTTTTCATATCTTATTTCTTTATGGAGTATTTACTTAAAATTTATAACTAGCATTTAAGAAGCAGTTGATTCCTTGCATATAAAAATAGCGAGAACTAAATTTATTTGGCTTGTCTAAATCAAGACGTCCTTGCTCATAACCACCTGTTTTTATATTTTCTCTATTTAATAGATTATTTACAGATAGATTAAAGTTAACAGAGTTTCTATTTTTTAGGTAGAATATTTTACCAATAGATAAATCTAGTGTATAAGCACTGCTATAACGTTCTTGATGAGTTAATTGACGATAAGCATCATATTGAGGAGTTCCAGGAGCAACGTTTACATAATTTGAAGCCAAACGACGCATAGGAGCAACATCAATATAGTTTCTACCAAAGCCATTGATATTCATACTTAAGAACCAATAATTACGGAAATAATTGATACCTAAAGTACCTGCTATTTGAGGAGTACTACCTACATAAGAGTCTTTTAAGTAAACTGTTTCCTTAATACCCATCTCTTTACCATTTTCATAGCTAATTGTACCATCAGGGTTATTACTATAATAGTATTCTGCAATTGTACCAGCTACGTCAAAGTTCCAGTTATCATTTAGTTTATAATTAAAACCAAGTTCAATACCTCTGTGAACTTTATTTACACCTGTTAATAGGTGATTAACAAAGGTACGTTCAGTATCATGGTAATAACTAGCTCTCTGCATTAAATCATAGAAGTTTGTTTGGAATACAGATACACGACCATGGATAGCTGGTAAAGAAAACACATAGCTCAAGTCGGCAGTAAAGATTCCTGCACTCTTCATATCATCGGCTGTATAATCTGAAATTCTAGGAGAAATATAAGCTTTATCTACCAATGGTGCCTCGGTCATATAACCCACATTTGCTGTGATGAAGTGACGGCCATTAATCTTATAAGTCAAACCTGCCTTAAGTCCATAATCTACAAATGAATGATTTTGCCCTCTTCCATGAGAATTATCTGGGTAACGACCATTCATCATATAGCCTTTACGATGAAAATCAGTATACGACAATTTAGCACCGTAATAGAAGTCTACACCACGATATTTATAGATGTTTTGGAACCATAAGTTAGCATTATTGATATTAAATTTAAAGTCATAACCAAATACATCACCTTTATAAGCTCTACGATTTGGTTTCAACATATCATTTTGTACGACATCTGGGTTTCCAGGGAAATCGCGTTCAGCAAACTTATCAATATCTAAAACGTATTGAGAGCCTAGTAGGTCATCAACAGTTTTAAATTGGTAAGACTGAGAATTTCTCAATCCAATACCTCCGATGAATTTCATATTTTCATTAATATCTGCATCGAAAGTAGAGTTCATAGAGATTTCAAATAAATCCTTTCGTCTTTCTTCCAGCATATATAAAGCAGCATCATTTCCTTGTCTTCCAGCCATTTGGTTAATATGATACATATTATCCCAGTCGATCTGAGTAACAGTTGGATCACCTACACTCCATAAGTATTTATAATAATCTTCTACTTCAGGACTATCTGCGAAGTATGAAGGAAGATATCTGTAATAGTCTGGACGTGGATCAGGAGCATTATACCAGTTCAGTGCAGTACCACCATAACGATTATAGTGTGCTCCAACTCCAGTTGTTAATCTCATATTTTCATTAATCTTCCACACATGTGAAAGGATAGCAGTTGGGTCAAATGAACGAACTACTTTAGAGTTACGACGTTTTCCATTTTGATAGCCCCAATTCGGATTATAGAGGTTGTTATCTCTCAGATCATATACTTCTTGATAAGATCCTCCTTGTTGTCCTCTCTTTACAGGAGAACCAAAGGTTACGAAAGAGAGACTATGTCTACCATTGTCCCATTGTTTTTCGGCTCCAATAGAATAAGAGATATTATTATAGAAAACACCATCAATACTTCCTCTATCAGAGTAACGACCACCTACAGTAAAGTTAAAAGCCCAGCCGTCATCTCTCAAGCCTGTAGCATAGCTTACCATACCACGAAGATAGTAGTTACGATTAGTATACGATCCTGTTATTTTACCGCCATGTGCATAGTTTGCAGAACGCATATTGATATTTTCTGCACGACCTACTCCCCCAAAAGAGAAACGAGATGGTGCTAAATAATCGGCAGCATCACCATTACGAGTAGCATCATTTAATGCACCAATAGCAGAATAATTGAATACTCCACGTACTTGATCATTGAAAGCTACACCATTGATAAACTTCTGCTCATAGTTATTATCATAACCACGAACTTTAAAGCGCATAGGAGATAGCTGATAAGCAATATTATTTAAGTACATATCATTAGAAAGGATGATCATCGGGCTAACATCTTGCGTTAGTCCTCCTTCATCGTCGCCAATCATATCCTCATCAATAAGACCAATTAAGTTCTTATCATTGTTGAACTGCTTAACAGATACTTCTATATCTTTCAACCAAGTTACTTGATTGGAATTGTACTTCACTGTTAATTCTTTCGCCATGATTCTTGCCGAAGTTATAACTAAGACATCAGATGTACCTTCAATTTCACTAAAGCGGAAAGCTCCAGTTTCATCGGTTTCTGTTGTATAGTTATGTCCTCGCAAAATTACCGCAATTCCTTGCAGCGGCTCTTTAGTTTCAGCATTTATAATTTTCCCTCTAATTTCACCAGCGGTTTGAGCCATAACTGGGAAAGAACAGAGTAGCATTATAAGTGCCATCAGTTTTTGTTTCATACTTTGCGATTTTATTCAATAAACTATTTAAAATTTCTCGTTGTTTGCTTTTGTCTTAAGATGACATGAGACAGCATAGGCTCGTATGCTGTCTCAAAATTATACATTTTTTCTGAATTTATTTAAAACCTTTTAAAATGATATTATCCATTCGGATACCTTCAGGAGTTGTTCCAGCTGAAAAACTTATCGTAATTTCATCTGTATCAACATCTCCAATCTCTAAATTAAATGTTTTATAAGCAGAACCTCCATCTAACATTATATCTTCAAGAGTATCTAAATCTTTATCCCCCACTTTTACAGAGAGTGATGATGCTTTTACTTTATCAGCATTCTGGCATACTAAATCAAAAGAAATACTTAGCTTAGAATATCCTTGAACATTTACATTTTCCATGTGTAAGTTTTTGTCAT
>NZ_DYYK01000099.1:0-3973 GCF_020741705.1 Bacteroides coprosuis | reverse complement strand
AATAATACATTCCCAATATTCTTTATTAGCTACATCTTTCCCTTTAGAGTTCTTCCAATCATTCATAATCCATTTAGTCCACCATTTATCTTTAAAACAATTACATATATATGCTGAGTCTGTATGAATTTTAATTGAGTATTCTTCTAACATCTCAAAAGGGATTGAGCCTAATGCTTTGATAACTGAGGTCATTTCCATTTGTTGATTTGTAAAACCTTCTACTGCTCCTTTGTTCGTAATAGGTGCTTCTGAATCATCTCCTATATATCCTACATATGCCCATCCAGAAATATTTGTTGAAGACCTTGCTCCCCCGTCTGTCCACACATTGATTACCTTATTCATAACTGTATTCTCTCCTTGTATAATTTAGTAAAAACTTCTGTTCCTCTATCAGTGGGAGATTCCTTTTCGTTTAACAATCCTTTCATGTCCCACATTACACTGACATTAAAATAGGGCTTTAGTTTATTTGCAACTGTTTCCTCTATTTTTTGAGCATAATATCTCTCCAAAGGGTCTCCTATTTTCTCATACTCTTTGTCAAATCCTATGATAACCTCTTCTATTTCTAAATTACTAATCAAATCTAATTGCTTATCTGAGAAAGATGACCCAGAGACACATACTCCTATTCCACTTCCGTGATAAATTGTGTCTAATTGCATTACTGATTTCTCAGATTCAAATATTATTAATTTTTTCATCCTCTTAATATTCTCTAAATTCTCATACAATCCATAAAGATTTGCTCCAGTAGGGTGATTGTACATAATGCCGTTCCTAATTACTGGCATGTATTTTTTGCCTTGGGATACAAGGTCTGGATTAAGATTTCTTCCTCTTATTCCTACTAATCCTCCATCTTTATTGTAATGAGGTATAATAATTTGTTGATTACCTACTGATAATTTAATATTAAATTTTCTCATTGTACTAGGATATATTCCATCTCTAACCCATGATATGTGGTAACTATCATCATATACATTCAATAGTTTTTCATCAATAGTTGCTATATCTTCATATGATACTGTCTTATTGAATTTATTAAAGAATGATAAATCTGCAACATCGTTGTAATTATATCCATTAAACTCGTTACTTGTGTAGCCAAAGTAATCCTTAACATATTTAAATGCTTCTGAAAACTCTATTCCTTTAACCTTTTCTACTAAAGAGAACAGATCAAATGTCCCACATGAATCAGTATAACAATGAAACATCTGACTGTCAATATAATATTCATTCTTATGCTTATGCCCTCCATGGCATATAGTTCTACAAATGATTTTGCTTTTCTCTAAATAAGGTTCTGCACCTAGGTCTGTAAGGATTGCTAATAAATCGTTTTCTGATAACTGTTGTTTAAGCTGAGTAGCATCCAAATTGAACCCTCCTTATTTAGAAATCAATATCATCAGGTTGGTCCTGATGTACATCTATGTCGCCAAATACTTTCGTATTCTCACCCTCAGCATATTGTTCTTCTTGTTTTAGTTCTTTCTCTGTACGTCCTTCTTTGAACTCAAAGTGCAAGTCATCAATATCTTCCACAATATTATAGTCATAATCTGTAACAAACAATACTTCTTCTCTAACAGTTGAGAAGTTTAAGTAACTCCATATAATTAAATCTGTTTGACCAGCTCTGTTTTTATATAACCAGCGTGTAAAGTTAGGCTCCTTACCAAAGCCATTTTCTTCTATAATTTCTCTTACCTTATCTCTATCTTTGTCATGTGCTCTAAATAGCAGCATACCTGCATCAATCTTATCGGCTACTGCACTTGAACCACGTAATGCGTTTGAGTTACGTTGAGTTTCATCTGTTATCCCTTGTCTATTTAACTGTGTACTTGATTCAATAAAGACCTCATATCTTTCTGCTAAAGTTTTCAATGAGCTTGATAAGAATAATAACACTTGGTCTTCACGTTGAACTGAACCAAACATTTCATTGATTGTTCTTTGTAATTTAGGAACGTTCTGAATATAGTCAAAAGCTATATATTGTACATCGAAATCTAAAATATGTCTTTCAATAATTTCTTCAATATCTCCCACACTAAAATCTGGAATATGAACTAAATAGAATGGAGATGCTTTTAATATTTCTCCTGCTTCTATCAATATATCCTCTTGTTCTTTTTTGAACAGTCCATCTTGAATAACTCTACGAGGAATACCTGTCATATTAGCTAATACAATAGTAGTTAATTCATCTTCATCTAACTCAGTAGAAATGAATAAACTTGGTAATGACACTCCGTTGTATTTCCATTCTCCATTCTCATAATACTTAGAGACAGCATTTTTAGTCATGTCTGCTATGGACAGTGAAGTTTTCATAGTACCAGTACCACCTGAGCGTAAAATGAACTTACCTTTTCTCATACCTCTTAACAGGTAGTTTTCAAATCCATTTGAGAAAGGAGCTCCATACTCAACACCTTTTTTAAATCTAGCTAATAAATCTTGAACATTTTCACCTGCTCTAAATTGTTTACTGTTTGTTTCTATGTTATAACTATCTTTAATTTGCAAGTTCTTCAATGTAAAATATTCAAAAATATCTTTCATTTCTTTCTTGTCTAATTCTTGCAATGACTTTTCTCTGTTTAAATAATCATCTGACTCCCAGTCATATAATTCTGACACATCAAAGCCTTTATTAACATATGCTCTAAGAATTGACATCTTCTTAACTCTATCATATGATTGCCAATAAGTTTCTTGGTTTGCATGTTCTAAACAATTTTGTAAATACTCAAAGCCTTTTTGGTCATTCCATATTTTATATTGAGTTGGGTAAGCACTTAGATAGTTGTCTACATCTACAGCAGTAATATTAGATACATTATCACCACTTGCATTATACACTATATTGTTGATTGCTTTAAATACAGTTTGATGTAGTGACTGCATAAAGTCCTCTGGTTTTAACTGTGTTTTACTATCTTTTAGTAATTCAGTGTCTTGGCAAATAGAGCCTATTACGTTATAGACTGCTCTAATTGGGTTTAAGTTAGTCATATTCTTTTGTTCCATTATTCATTCTCCTCATTCATATCATATAGTTTATTTTTCTTATAGTTATTATTATAATACACATTACTATCAATTGCAATAGTTCTTGATAAATTCTTTTTGCCTTTGTTCTTTTCTTTTTGTCTTTTCTTTTCAGCATAATATTGAAGCATTTCATTATAATAGTTACCTAATGTCATTATACCATACTTCATGTCAGGCATATTGAAATTCTTTTTGATTGTGTAACAATAGTGAATTAAAGCATAAATTCTTTTATAAGTTAATCCGTTAGCTATAAAGTCATTTATATGTTTCTTTATCAACGGAGTAACAAAAGGAGTCTTGTACACCTCGCATATATAACTGTACAGTTTGTCTCTTTGTCTTCTGTTCTCCATTTCTTTTGCGTAACACTCTGGGCAGTAGTTTTTCCCCGAAATCTTTGTCATTATGTTTGAAGGATGTTTGACATTCGCAACCTCACAATCTTTTCCATAGCACTTAACCATTCTTTCTGCCATTTGTATCTCTCCTTAATAAATATCTTATATATACTATAACATATAATAAGCACTCTGTCAACATAAAAAAAGACTAGAACTTAATCTAGTCTTCAAATATTTTTTATACCTAATGCAATCAAGAATATAAAACCAACTATTCCAACGCTAACCCAAAAGCTGACAGTTAACCCTAATCCTATCAACACATAATTTAATATAATAGCTGGAATAAAAATCATTATACTTACTAGTAACACTAATATTAATACTCCTAACACCATAGCTCCTGCATTTCCAACAAATTTACCCATCTCTTTTTAGCTCCTTATTTACTTTTTCTACTTTTTCTCGTATCTTTTCTACATTTTCTTGTATTTCTATAGCTGCTTTCTTTATCTCTTTGTCCTTTTTATAAGTTTCATGTTGCATGTTCT
>NZ_DYYK01000098.1:0-2862 GCF_020741705.1 Bacteroides coprosuis | reverse complement strand
CACATAAACAGGCTTATGAGGCCCGTGACTTAACCGCTCGTCATCTCCGCATATATCTCTTAGTGGAACTCGCATCCACTGTAGCACTAGTAATTTTCCGCTTACTCGCTATAAGAGATCGAGGAGTTGTTTTACATGGAAAAACTTACACAGTTTATTTTTTATCTTTATTTTTGTCCGTAGTCTTTGCTTTCGCTCTAACTTTGGCACGTCTAACCATCTCTTCGTGTTTCACTTCAGCTTCTTTACCAGCCTTAGTAATCGCACGATTCCATGCTTTATCTTGCTTGGCTTGTTCTTTGGTTAAACTCATTAAACAACATCTTCCTTTCATTTAACTTACTGAGGTAAGTATACCATTTATTTTATATCTTGTCAACCGTTACTCTTATGTTTTTTTTACAATAATCTTTTATCTTCTTTTTTAAGAAACTCATCCATTGATTCATAGTCCCATTCTTCAAGGTTTATCTCTGGATACATACACCCCATACCATTTTGAACGTCTTGTATTTTATCTCTGATTTCCTTTTCTTCTTCTCTTCTCCCTATTAACATATTACATGCATTTGATATTATTCTTAACTCAGACAATGAAGCGTTATTTAACTCTTTGAATATGCGTATGACTCTCTTACCAAATAAATCTTCATCTTCTTTTGTTACTTTCATATACTCACTTCCTAATTAAAAAAGTCTTCCATCTTATAATTCATTGATCCGTATTCTTCTGTTTCGTGTTCTATTTCTACAAGTCTTTTATCTACATTTGACTTAAACATCTTATCATCTCTAATAAAATATTCAATATTCTCTTTACTTGTATCACCGAATCCTAACTCCTTGTCTAAAGATATGAAAGTTGGAAAGACACCTCTTTCAGAAACAATCCTACTCAATGGTTTACTGCTTATATTATCTATGGTTTTGTCTATATCTGGATTGCCATGGTATTCTAGGACTTCCATTCTGGCTAAACAATTAGCTGCATACTCTATACTTATAGCAGACTGATGTTCTAACATCTTTCTGTCTGTACTGTCTTTTATTATACTTCTAAATTTTTCAATATCATCATTTGATATTTTTTCTACACCATAATCTCGTATTTTTAATTGATATACATAGTACATTTTATCTGTACCAAATCGTTCTTTTAAATATTTACCAAGTAAATCATTATATGTTTTTGCTTTATTAGTAATGTTACGAAACGGCCTCGGCTTCTCACACAAAGGATTTTTATCTAACTCCTTCAGAAACATTTCTAATATTGCATTGTCTCTAATACCCATTAGAACTGGACTTTGATCTTCATATACTAAAACTGGTATTTTAATAAAATGAAACTTCCTTTTTATTTTTCTAAATTCTTCACGTATTCTTTTACTCTTTAATTCTGCATAATATTTTTCTGTCCAGTACTTATCACTTTTAGTTGGGTCAGAATCATAATGATTATTACAAAACTTTCTAAAGTCATCCTCTATCAATCCAGAAGCAACAAACCATCCCATTGGTGTTAAAGCCAATCTTCCTAGATTATTCTTGAAATTATAATTTATAAAACCATTGTCACTCTCTTGATATTCCTGTGTTTCTTTTTTCGACTCTTCGGTTAATACAGATTTTATGGCTTTAATACAAATTTCAGTTATTTCTGTCGTTTGTACAGATGTTCTCTTATCATTACTAATAGGAATATTACGTTTTTCACCTAATTCAAAATACATTGGCTGTCCCTTTTTCTTGCGACCCCATTCAAATGACGTATAATAACGTTCAAATGCTTTTTTAATAGATTTCTTACTGTTCCCTTCAAATCTTCCTTCTTTAATATATGCTTCTTTTTGTTTTTTAGTTATGAATTTTTCA
This sequence comes from Bacteroides coprosuis, assembly GCF_020741705.1. Classification (NCBI taxonomy): domain Bacteria; kingdom Pseudomonadati; phylum Bacteroidota; class Bacteroidia; order Bacteroidales; family Bacteroidaceae; genus Bacteroides; species Bacteroides coprosuis. The sequence goes on along the minus strand of NZ_DYYK01000098.1, from coordinate 987 downwards.
TTATCTAAAAAATCATCAATAATGTATCGACTCAAATATATCACCTTTCTTTTGACTCAATCATAGTTGTTATGTTTTTGATTTCTTGTTTTTATACTTGTTCCGTTTTTTATTTTGGATTACTCTATACTGATTTATGTATTCATCTAGTTCTGGACTTTTCTCAAATAGGAAAAATGTAGATCCGCTATTTTTGTTGACTCCTTCAGTTATGTACCTTCTTCCTTTTTTTACTAACCAATTTTTTAATTGATTATTATAACAATAAAAATAATTATTCATAAAATAGTTTCCTTTCATTACTTGAAGATTAATATTTGTTCTACTTTACATTTTGAATCTATTTTATTTTTGTCATATTCACCTCTTCCTATCTTAATTAGCTCTCAACCACGTACACATTAGCATGTGTCATATTGCTTGCGCAATATTCCCGCTGTGTTCGATGCTAAAGCATCTTCACACTATTGCATTATCATTCCTAATTATTAAGAAATTATTAAGAAAATCGGAACAAATAGCCCCTATATATAAACCTCTTATATAGTACCTAATTGTTCCGTTTTTTTATAGGTACTAAAAATAATATATAATAACATTGTGACTGCGTCAGCAGTTGCAATGAGCAAACGGAGTGCGGTAGTATTATATGCGAAGCATATAGATAGAAGTGGTTGAGATCTATTCATTACTTTCTCTATTATATAGTAACGAATGACAATTGTCAATGTTTAATCTTCTTTTAATAGAAACAGTTGACAATATCAAATATCAATGGTACACTGTGATTACGGATTTATTTTAGGAAGGTAATAATAGTAACGGTTGATAAGTCTGTATATATTATTAACAAAATAGGAGGAAGGAATAATATGGATAATGGTATCAAGATTTTAGATTTTAATGGTAAAAAGATTGGGACAATCCCAGTTAAAGGTGAAGTGTGGTTTGACTGTGACGACTTGGCAAATGTTTTTGGGTTTAGTT
>NZ_DYYK01000097.1:0-42630 GCF_020741705.1 Bacteroides coprosuis | reverse complement strand
TAAAGCAGCCTATGCTGTGGTTTCTGTGGTGGATGAATTAGGTTGTCCTTACTCAATTCCCATATCTCCTGTTCGGATAGGGGATGTAATCTACTTTCATTCGGCTCAGGGAGGAAGAAATGTGGAACTTTTCACTGAGGGTAAACCGATGTGTATGGTGTTTGTAGGAGAAGTACAAGTTCCCGAACTTTATTCTGAGGAAGAACTTAAAGTGATGGAACAAGATGAATCAAGAGCTACCGAACTTACTCGCCGTGTCTTTACAACAGAATATGAGTCTGCTATTGTAAAGGGAAAGATTCTTCAAGTACAAGATGAAGACGAAAGGGCTAAGGCATTCAGAGCCATCTGTATGAAGTATTGTCCTTCCAAAGAGCGATTGATAGAATCGGCTATACGAGCAGGAGGAGGGAGAGCCTTTATTTATTCTGTAGGGATAGATGAACTCACAGCTAAACGGAAAAAATATGACGCATCGGGTGAAGAGATGAAATCAAAATCAAAATAAAATGAGAGAGGTTTGAAATGCTGTATATTCCAAACCTCTCTTCTTACACTACGAGAATACTAATACACTAATGATTATGGAGCGCTCTCCACTCGTTAGTTTCTTAAATTTCTTAGGATTAATCCTCTTCATTAAATTTTTCATTCCAAGATTCGAATTTTGCATCTTTTAGATGGTTAACCCAAATTTGACGAAGAGCAGCATGATCACCTAAACCAAGAACGCTGAATTTTTCAGGATCGGTAGTTGAACCTTCTGGATTAATTGTAAAGCCTAGTTTTTCAAGCTTCAATATCCAAGTAAACTCTGCACATGGTTCTCCTTTTCTTTCGTCGAAGTCAGCTTCAAATGGATCTACATCTGACTCCTTTTGTCCTTGTTCTAATCCACCCAACATATCGTTTTGAGCGTGGTCTCCAGCGATTGACATCAATGGAGCAAGAGTAACCACTTGTTTTTTGTATTCAGTTTCTGCTAATCCTTTTTCTTTTGCATAAGCGATGATACCATCACGTACATGACCAAACATCATCTCTTTCCAATCTACAGTACCAATGAAAATATTCTTTTTACCAGAAAGTTTTTGAAGTCTAGCTTCTAGTTGTTTGTAACGACCATTTGCATGGCTATATTCTTCTTCAGGGTTACCGTGTCCCATAAATGCTACCACTTCGCCGTTATCTAAATTCTTTTTGTAATAGTTGTAAAGAACCTTTGCTACTTCATCTAAATCCTCTTCACTCTTTAAAAGACAAGCTCCTCTAGCAACTTTAATATCAGGATATTTACTCATAAAGTTTTTATATACTTCAGTATCCATTAAGCTTACGTATTCACTACCAGGGATAATGTGAAGGGATTGTACCATCACCTCTTTATATCCTGCCTTTTGTATCTCTTTCAACCAAACATCAGGTTGTGCATACGCTTTGTTTATTTGAGCATATACTCTAGAGATGATAGTACGAGAGGTAAAAGACATATAAATATCAGTACCAGGGAATGCTTTTTCAAAGTCTGCAATAATAGCATCGTAAGTTTTTTGAGGTTGCTCATAAGTACTACCAAAAGAACATAGAAGTAGAGCTTTGTCGTTTTTCTTTTCTACATACACAGCTTGTCTGTCGTCTTGGTTGTCGTCGTCAGAAGAACATGAGGCAAAAATACCAGCCGTAAGGGCGAATACACCCACAAATAGGGCTTTAAATAAATGTTTCATAATACTTTGTAATTTGTTTTATTTTTAGAAGTTTTTAATCTGAAATTTAGCGGCAAGTGACACATAGAAGTTCCTACCCGGTGATGTAGTAGCTCGATTAAGTCCAAAAGGAGTACGATCTACGTAATTGAAGATATTATCAATACCTGCATTTACATCGAGTTTGAATTTCTTGTTATTAATAAATCCGTGATAGGAATTCAGTCTCCACAGTTGATGGCCTTTTGCATTTCCATGTGAAGTATAATAACGGGTAGATTGATAGCGTCCGTTAAGAGTAAGACCTAGTTTATACCCATCCCATTTTTTATCCCATTGTACTTTGAGATTTGCATTGTTTTTGGATGTTGCATCCATGTGTACATATTGCATATAGTCATCTGCCGACTCATCATCTGTTCGTTGAGCTTTAGCATCGAGGTAACTGTATCCACCTCCAATACGGAAGTTGTAGGGTAGGGTGATATCAAAAGTGAAATCCATACCATAAGTCCTTGCTTTTGCTAGGTTTACATAATGCATAGTTTCTTCTACCAATAGCATTCTGTCTTCATAAGAAGTAGTTGTGGATTGTAAAGAAATCATATCCTTTATGCGGTTGTGATATGCTGTAACACTCGCTGTAAACTTAGGTTTGTGATATTCCACATTTACCGAATAATAATTGGAGCGCTGAGGTTTTAAGTTGGAATCCCCATAATAAGCCTTAAACTTACTCATGATTGTAGCATAATAATGGTAGTAAAACTCTTTCATAGTAGGGGCTTTGAATCCATGAGAATAAGTAGCTCTGAAGTTGAAATCTCCTAGCTTGTACATCGTTGATATCTTAGGAGAAAAAGTATGTTCAAAGTCTTTATGATGTCCATATCTCATGCCTGCCGTAAGGTTTAAACGATCAGTGATATTCCATTCATCTTGAATGTAATAGTCGATAGAATAAGCAATAGCTTGGTTACCTTCCAATCGTAAAGGAGCTACCAACTTATCCCAAATGTGTTCAATACCTGTTTGTAGCGTATTCTTTTCTCCTAAATAGAAAACAGCTTTTAGATTGTTAATCCATCTGCGCTGAGAAGATTGTAATACTCTGTCGCCTTTGTAGTGGGTAATTCTATTTCCTTCATAATCGTGATAATCGGTATATTCACGAGTATGATAATCGTAGAAATAATCATTTCTATTGAATGAAGAATCAAAAGAGATCCAATGTCCTTGAGGTAATTTGTATTTACCTCCTAGGCTGTAATCTTGATTGCGATAGTAGAGGTCACTATACCTCCAATTTGGAATGCCCATAGGTCGATCTGTCCACTTTTCATAGAAGCTAATATCTCCCATAAGCTCAAGATGTTTTGTAGGGTTAAATAATAGACTTTCTCCGATGGTGTAGTTGGTAGAACGGTTTACCGTTTTGGTTACACTATTGTGAATTAGCCTATTTCTGTGCCATTCATCAGTGGTATTTTGCCAGCCGTGAGTGTGCTTGAGATTGAATGAAGAGGTAGATTTGATATATTTATTGCCGAGTACAAAGTTGTTACTTTGGCGAATATCCTCGTGTTCCCCCATACGGGTACTGTTGGAGATACTCAATTCTTCCTTGTTTCGTTTGGTAATAAAATTGATTACCCCACCGATAGCATCTGAACCATAGAGAGAAGAAGCTGCTCCTTTCACAATTTCAATACGCTGAATATTCTCCATATTGATGCGACTTAAATCATTTTGACCACCTACGCTAGTGTTCATACGTTTACCGTCGATCAGTACTAAGACATAATCATTCTTGAGCCCATTAATATGAATACCACTTCCCATCTCACTCGGTGTAAAAGCTAGAGAAGAGGATAATCCACTTAATACATCCTCAATATCTCTACCTGAAAACTCTTTGAGGGCTTTTCCCGATATCACTTCCGTTTGTACGGGGGCATCTTTGAGGTAATGCTCTGTGCCAGTACCCGTAACAACGATTTCGTTGAGGGCATAAGACTCCGTAGTAAGCTCAAAGTTGAGCTTAACGGGAGCATTATTTATTACAAATTCTTTTTCTTGAGGTTTATAGCCTATAAATGAGGCTACTATAGTATATGTGTTTGGCGGCAATTTGCTAATGGTAAAGTTGCCATTGGCATCAACAAGGGCTCCCTTGCCAGTTTGAGGAATATAAACCTTTGCTCCAGCAATAGGTTCCCCTGTTGATTGGTCACTAACCTTGCCTGCGACATTAAAACTCTGCGCTAAAATGGTTTGGACACAAAATATCATGCTCACAAATGTGAGTATTCGTGTATATAACATCTCTGTTTTATATTAGTTATTCGTAATATAAAAACATCGAGTTTCCCTTATGGACGATAAAAATATGAATACATTTATGTAATGTACATCAACTTCAGTTCCTGGAAGCTTGGTGTTTTATTTGTTTTGTTGTACTTGGCAGGTCTTCTGGCTTACCTCTGGTTAAATAAACTTCCCATGCTTTTACACACAGTGTTTCTTAGATGATTTAACCCACGTAATTGAGGTATTACAGCTGCAGGAACAGCTCCAGATTTTCACTGGATTCCCTTGCACCGAGACATTGAAAGTATCTCGATTACCAAATCATCACAAAGATAAATATTAATCTTTATTTACAAATAGAAATAGATTTTATTTTTAGAATAAGATTAAGAATGTAGGTGTTATGGAATAAATAGGCGGGTTGGTATAATTACACAGCTTATTTCAATAATAAAATGAAGTCCTTTTACTGAGGAAATAATGTTTTGATACTTTAATTTAGAAAAAATAGAGTTGGCTGGGGTGAAAAAGAAAAAGTCCACCTCCCCTGAAAAGTAAGAAGGAAGTGGACTCATGTGTTACTTGCACTCATTGATTAGTAACATCTTAGACTTTGTAAACTCATCGCATCATCAGGTCGATAGGTCACATTGATTATAATTGATTTCATAACTGGGTCTATGTAGCCTGTTTCAAGATCTCTCTTCATAAGAAACACAATAAAATAAATGGGGATATAAAAAGTAAGCTAGATGCTTTTATTAGGAATTTTGTTTTTGGAATAGATACCACGACTTCTCAAAGAAGCTGGGGTGCTTTGGGATGTAGTATTAAATCTACTATATCTAGTTATTCTTTTCATAGTATGCGTTTATGTGTCTTTTGGTCTTGTAAAGGACGTCTAAAATATGTAATATATTCAGAATTAACAAGAGATTTCTTTAAAATATTTTCGTGGATCATCTGTACTACAAATACTTAAGTGGTAGTGAGATTTGTAAACGTAGTTTTAGGTTGCATTTGAAGAATAAATGGGTATTATTTCATTAAATAGCTCTATAAAATAAGGCGACTGACTCTTTTGGGGCTAAATTTTGTTTCATTTGCTTGACCTGATAATGTTTAAATAGCTTTATCTTTGTAGCATAGTAAATGAAAGACATTCAAACGGAACAATGACGACAAGCTCACTATGAAGAAAATTACGTTTATAATTAATCCCATATCGGGAACTGGAAAGAAAGACCAGATCCCTAAATTGATAGATCAAATACTAGATCCTCAAAAAGCAAAATACGAAATCATCTATACAGAATATGCCGGTCATGCCAAAGAAATTTCAGCAAAAAAGGCCTCTGAAGGGGTTGATGTGGTAGTAGCTGTGGGAGGAGATGGCACAGTGAATGAAGTGGCTAGCTCACTAGTACACACCCATACGGCTTTGGGTATTTTGCCCTGTGGCTCTGGCAATGGTCTGGCTAGGCATCTGGGTGTTCCTTTAAGACAAGCAGAAGCTATAGCACTCTTGCAAAACGGAGATGAACATATCATTGATTACGGAAAAATAAATAAAGAGAGATTGTTTTTCTGTTCGTGTGGGGTAGGTTTTGATGCCTTAGTCAGTTGGAAGTTTGCTCAGGCCTCTACGAGAGGGCTACTTACTTATTGCCAGATAGCTATCAAAGAGAATTTTTCTTACAAAGCAGAGACGTATAAACTGACTGCCGATACGGGAGAAAGGCTGGAAGATAAAGCTTTCGTTATTGCTTTTGGTAATGCAGCTCAGTATGGCAATGATGCATTCATTGCTCCACATGCTTCTATACAAGATGGTGTTTTAGATGTTACCTTAATTAAGCCGATTAGCTTGTATGATACACCTATTCTTTCTTATCAACTTTTTGCAGGAACAATAGATAAGAATAAAAAGACAAGAACATTAAAATGCCGTGAAGTTACGCTTGAAAGAGAAAAAGAAGGTCCGATGCATTATGATGGCGAACCCTTTATGGCTCCTAAAGATTTAACGATTGAAATCATTAAAGGAGGATTAAAAGTAATTACTCATCCTAAAAAGAAAATCTAACTCTTTTGTGGTGTAAAATCAACAACAAAATTATGAAATCCATTGTCGTACCGATAGTGGATTTCCCATTTATGAAACTTACATATTAAATCTACTATCGCTAGTCCTAGTCCAGAGCCCGTATTGTCCACACTCTTCCTTACGAAGCGTCTGAAAATAATATTTTCATCTAGTTCTTCTGTCTTGCTGGTATTTGCTACTTGTAGAGTGTTGCCTTGAAGTACAATCTTAAGTTCGCCACCTTTATAGTTATAATGAATACCATTGGATATTAGGTTGGTTATTAACACTTGTACTAATGAGGAATTAGCTTGAATACTATTATCTCCTTTAATATCTAGAGATAAAGAGACTTGCTCTGCATTGGCTATTTCATTAAAAAGCTCTGTCATATTCTCCATTAAAAGAGCTAAATCGACCTCTTCTAATTCTGAATACTGACAATTTTCAATTTTTGCTAATAAAAGTAGGTTTTTGTTCAGTCTTCTGGTTTGTGCAGATACTGTATATAAGGATTGAATGATTTCATTTTGTGCAGGAGTCAAATCTGGATCTTGCACAAGTAAATCTAGTTGAGATTGAATGATAGCTAGTGGCGTTTGTAACTCATGAGAAGCATTCTCTATAAACTGCTTCTGCTGGTCATAGCTTTTTAGAGTCTTTACCATCAATTCCTGAAGGTTATCATTTAGCCATTTAAACTCTCTCGTAGTAGTAGCTTTAAATTTAGGAATATTGTCGCTAAGCAAACTAAATTTGTTCATCGCTCTAAGGGTATCATAAAAAGGTCTCCATAACCTTTTCATAACAAAGCGGTGTGCCAAGGTTTGTGCAATAATTAAAAAGATAAAGACAAGAGAAATCTGATAAGCGATTGTTCTCCCTAAATCTGCTTTATCTATCATCGGTGTGCGCGACATCAATAAATGTGGAACCCCTTCTATATCCACAGGAGTGTATAAAACACGATATTCTAGAATGTGTCCAGAAGCCTCGCTGTAGTAACTCTTCTGAATAGGTTTACCTATAACTGTAGATTCTATAAATGGAAGAACTTGTAAGTCCGGGTTGAGTTTATTCCATGCAGAAAGTTGGTTATGAGGAATAATAGGTAGTTGCTGGGTAATAAACTGCCTTGAGCGATATTCTATAACCTCATCTAAATCTCCCCTATAAAATACCACCATGATATAATAGAATAGGGGGCTGCCTAGTAAAAGTACGAGTGCAGTAGATATAAGAAACTGGAAGAAACTCTTTAACCGTAGGCTACGCATAAGTTATTCTCTTTAAATAGTTATTCTGCCCATTGATATCCTGTACCATAGACAGTGCGAATAGAAGAATCTACATTGTGTTGGGCTAATTTTGCTTTTAAATTTTTGATATGGGTATATATAAAGTTATGACTATTAAACATATCTGCCATATCTCCCGAGAGATGTTCGGCTATAGCATTCTTTGAAATAACTCTGTTTTTATTAGCGATAAGGAAGAGAAGTAAATTGTACTCTGTTTTAGTGAGGTTAAGTGATTCACCATTTACTTTGGCTGTTTTTCCCAATAAGTCTATCACTATACCATTAGATTCCAAAGTATTGGTAGAAGTAGTACCTAGTCTTCGTCTTAAAAGGGCATAGATACGTACACTAAGTTCTGGTAAAGAGAAAGGTTTTGCCAAATAATCATCTGCCCCTGTCATAAGTCCTCTTATTTTATCATCCAAGGCTCCTCTAGCTGATATGATAATGACTCCACTGTCAATCTTGTTATTTCTAATTTCTTCGAGCAGGTGCATACCATCACCATCGGGTAAGTTTAAATCCAACAAAATACAACTATAAGAGTAAAGGCTTATCTTTTCTAAGCCTTCCTCATAAGTGAAAGCCTGCTCACACCGATAGTTGTTTGCAGTAAGATAACGCATCATGTTATCTGAAAGTGTCTTTTCATCTTCAATAATCAATATTTTCATACTAGTAGAATGTTGTTTTTTCTTAAATGTGGAATGTATAAACACAAAGTTACAAACGATTTAACCTAAATCACACTTTATGGTGTAAATTTAACAAAAACGTCATAGGTTCATCTAAATTTCCACAGAATTGCTAACTATGTTTGTGACATAGAAATGCAATACTATTGACGAAACTATGACAATACTTGAAAACGTACTCCTCTGGGAGAGAGATCTTTTCTTAAAACTAAACGGAAGTTCTTCCTCTTTGCTAGACGCTATGATGTGGCTTTTTTCAGGCTCCATTATGTGGATACCCATTGCTGTGTTTTTTATTTTTACTATTGCTTACAAAAAGAAATGGACGGAGTGGTTACCTATACTTTTAGCTATAAGTTTGGTGGTGTTATTCTGTGATACATTCTCTTCAGGTATTTGTAAACCATTTTTTATGCGTTTACGTCCTACGCATCATCCTTTATTTATGGATGAAGTGCAAACCTTATTTGGTTACCGAGGAGCAAAATACGGATTTATATCAGGTCATGCAACCAATTTCTTTGGTTTTGCCATGTTGACGGCTCATATCTTTAAAAATAGAATTTACACGATCATTATTTTTATTTGGGCGTTTTTTGTAGCCTATTCAAGAGTATATTTAGGTGTACATTTTATTTCAGATGTACTAGCTGGTGCTCTGGCTGGTATGGCAATCGGATATGCTACATATAGATTGTATAAGACATTTTTGGTGCATTGCCCTCGTCAATTGGCTCAGCCCGTATCCGATTCACGATTAGCAGGAAGAAATATAGCTTTTGTACTTCTGCTCAATACGCTCCTATTTTCTATTTTTAGTCAAGACATTGTAGGAGCTCTAGAACACAACTAAAATTTTTGATTAGATAAATTGTTTTGAAAAGTACCCATTGATCATTTGTATCGTGTGGTACTTTTTTTATATCCTCCTCTGTAAGTATCTTTGTAAACTTAATGTAGTTCTTTTTGAGTATAGTTCTATTATTTTTGTATTTTTGCTATCAATTAAAATATCAAATGGCTAAATACTAAATAAAGATGTTTAGAACACATACCTGCGGAGAGTTGAGAATCTCCGATATAGAAAAAGTGGTTACTTTATCTGGCTGGGTGCAACGCAGTCGTAAAATGGGAGGGATGACTTTCATTGACGTGCGCGACCGTTACGGAATTACTCAGCTTGTCTTCAATGAAGCTAGTGACAAAGAGCTTTGTGATCGTGCCAATAAACTAGGACGTGAATTTGTTATTCAAGTTGTAGGAAAAGTAAGCGAACGCTCCAGCAAAAACGATAAAATAGCTACTGGTGAAATAGAAATATTAGTAGAAAAACTAGATGTACTAAACACTTCTGCTACTCCTCCTTTTACTATTGAAGAAAAGACAGACGGTGGCGACGATTTACGTATGAAGTACCGTTATCTAGACTTACGTCGTCCAAACGTGCGTAAGAACCTAGAATTACGTCATAAAATGACAATGGAAGTTCGCCGTTATTTAGATAACCAAGGTTTCTTAGAAGTAGAAACTCCTGTGCTTATCGGTTCTACTCCCGAAGGTGCTCGTGACTTTGTAGTTCCTTCTCGTATGAATCCAGGCGAGTTTTATGCCCTTCCACAATCTCCTCAAATCTTTAAGCAATTATTAATGGTGTCGGGCTTCGATCGCTACTTCCAAATTGTGAAGTGTTTCAGAGACGAAGATTTACGTGCCGATCGTCAACCCGAGTTTACTCAGATTGACTGTGAAATGAGCTTTGTAGAACAAGAAGATGTGATTTCCAATTTTGAAGGAATGGCAAAACATCTATTCAAAACTATTCGTGGTATTGAATTGACAGAAACATTCCCTCGTATTACATGGCACGATGCAATGAAATACTACGGAAGCGATAAGCCTGACTTGCGTTTTGATATGCAGTTTGTAGAACTGATGGACGTTCTTAAAGGACATGGCTTCGGTGTGTTTGATAGTGCTGAATATATAGGTGGTATCTGTGTGAAAGGTGCTGCGTCTTATACTCGTAAACAGTTAGACCAACTTACTGATTATGTAAAACGTCCTCAGATTGGGGCTAAGGGTATGGTTTACGCTCGTGTTAATGCAGATGGAAGTGTAAAATCTAGTGTAGATAAGTTCTATACTCAAGAAGTGCTTCAAGAAATGAAAGCTGCATTTAATGCAGAACCAGAAGACTTGATCTTGATCCTTTCTGGCGATAATTGCATGAAGACTCGTAAGCAACTATGCGAACTACGTTTGAAAGTAGCTGATGAATTAGGTCTTCGTGATAAAAATAAATTTGCTTGTCTTTGGGTTATTGATTTCCCTCTATTTGAATGGGACGAAGAAGACGAAAGATTTGTAGCTGTTCACCATCCATTTACTTCTCCTAAAGAAGAAGACATTCAATACATTGACTCTGATCCTGGTCGTGTACGTGCCAATGCATACGATATGGTGATTAATGGTGTTGAAGTTGGTGGTGGTTCTATTCGTATTCACGATAGCGAACTACAAAACAAAATGTTTGAAGTATTAGGCTTCACTCCAGAAAAGGCAAAAGAACAATTTGGTTTCTTAATGAATGCTTTCCAATATGGTGCACCTCCTCATGGTGGTATCGCTTATGGTCTTGATCGTTGGGTATCTCTATTTGCAGGATTAGATTCTATCCGTGACTGTATCGCATTCCCTAAGAATAATTCAGGTCGTGATGTTATGATTGATGCTCCAGCACAATTAGATCCTTCTCAGCTAGATGAATTACACCTTATTGTAGACGTTAAAGAAGAAGAGAACTAAAGGGTAGGGATGAAAGAATCTACTCGTGTCCTTCGATTTGCTATTATCGGAACACTAAATGCAGTGATAACCGCTGTTGTGATTTGGGTGATGATGGATTTGTTTCATCAAGAGTACAAAATATCCAATCTGACGGGTTACTTTATTGCTCAAGTAAATAACTTTATATGGGGCAAGTACTGGATTTATATATCCGAGGAGAATAAAGGAAAGAGTCTTTGGGCTCAGATTTTTAAGTTTACGATCTCATGTGTAGTATCTTATATTGCACAGTTCTTATTTATTTATGTCTTAATAGATATACTAGATATGAATGCTTATTTAGCTCAATTCTTTGGACTCTTTGTATATGGGGCAGTAAATTTCTTATTCAATAGATTTATAACCTTTAGATAAGGTTTCTAGATAATAAATAAAAAAGGTTCAAGTTGGCTTGGACCTTTTTTGTGCATAATCAGAAAAGTGGGTAGCTCCAATAGTGGCTGTATCTATTCTCTAAATGATCAAAACATAGAAATATATCTAGGATTAAATAAAAACTCCTTACTCGCCTCTTGTCGAGAGAATGGGGTAGGTTTTATTACAATTACATCCTCAGCTGTCTAAGAGCTAATGGAGCAAGGAAGGAAGATTTAATATGAGTAATCTTATTTATAAAGCCACCATACCTTATCAAGAGTTGAAATAAATAAAGATTGATGCCTAAATAGGTTGCTCCCACGAATAAGGAGTTCTTTTATAAATTCCCCTCCGCTTCAGCTTTTATACACTAAAACAGGAGAGGAACTTTAGTAAGTAGTATTGAGTTAGTATAGACAGACTCAATCGTCAATGCCTATACATTCGCATCTGGTACAATGTTATTTAGTTGCTTTAATGCATGCTTCCAACTATTCATTAAGTTTGAGTTGGCAGCCTGCGAAATTATCATCTAAGTAACGTTGCACTTGGTGCACATACTTAATTCTCTGTTGCTCAATTAACTGAAGCAACTTATCCCATCCCAACGATTTAATTTTATCAAGATAATATCCACGATCTGCATCTTCCATTGGTAAGCTCATACCATCCAATACACATGGAGAATAAGGCTCTACTTGCAGATGAATACTTCGATCGTCAACACCATTAATCGGGATAGGTTTCAATTCATTCACATCATAGATGTGTCTTTGCCAGCTTAATCTTACCTCATTGGCCCAGATTTTAGCAATTTGAAATAGATTGTTTTCTCTGGACCCGAAAGGATTGGGAATGTTTGATTCCGCTTTTTTTAGCTGGACTAAATCTCCGATTTTAAAATCAGGTGAGTTTAGCATAATAACACTCGCTTTCTTTTTAAAAGGTCCGACAATATAATAATAGCACGTACATAGAGTACATACTATAATTACAACAACCCTCACCATAAATAGTTTAGCTATAAACCCGTTAAAAGTGTTAAAATGTTGACAGGTTATAAGAATAGCATTAATAATGAATTAATATTATACTTGTTTCTGAAAAAGGTTTCTGTAGCAATGATTTTATGAGGCTTATATGAAAATGTTTCTTCACCTTTGTAGTGTTGTTAACAGCAAACAAAGAGACAAAATTATTAACTTAAACTTTTATTATTATGTCAATTATTTATCGTGTAATTTCATTAAAATCAAACCCTATTGAAAAGGATTCTCCTATTAAGTATTACCCTAGAGTTATGACTCTAAGACAATCGGCAAACATTAAGTTTATTACTGAGAAGATTAAGGAAATGTCTTCACTATCTAGGGGTGATATCCGTTCTGTTCTTATGAATTTCATCGAAAAGCTGAAAGAGCAATTGCTCGAGGGTAAAGCAGTTAATATTGAAGGACTGGGAGTGTTTAACCTATCCCTAAGATCACAAGGAGAAGTAGAAGAGAAAGATGTAAATGTGAATAGCATTAAAGGAATGAGAATCTGTTTCCAGGCATCTAAAGATCTTCGCGTGTCAAAAACATCTACCCGTGCCGGAGAAAAAGTTCAATTTATTCGCCTGGAAGAGTATCTTAAAAAATTGGGTTTAAAATCAGAAGACCTTGATCCAAGCCCTTCTGAGGCTGGAGAGGATACGCCCAAAACAGGAGATAAAGATGAAAATATAATTTAACCTTAACAGCAGTAAGTATGTCAAAATTAACAAAAGAGAAATGGAGCTTGATCTATAAAGTGATTCTAGCCATTTTAACAGGCATAGGTGGAACTATCGGATTGCAAGCAATGGTTGTGTAAACAACTCTATTAATTTAGGAGAGAAAGAGAACATTTGTAGATAAAAATACATTTGTTCTCTTTTTTCATTGCTCTTCAAGATTTTGAAGCGCACTTTTGTAGTAACTTTCTTCCTTACAACCGAAAAAAACTATTAACTTTGCAGGTCGTAGGAAAAAACATAAAAACTTTAAAATATGAATGTCTCTTATAATTGGCTAAAAGAGTATGTCGATTTCGACTTATCTCCAGAAGAATTAGCTGCTGCCTTAACTTCAACAGGTCTTGAAATTGGTGAAGTAGAAGAGGTAGAAAGCATCAAAGGAGGATTAGAAGGTCTTGTAGTGGGTAAAGTCTTAACTTGTGTAGAACATCCCGACTCAGACCATTTACATATTACCACTGTTGACCTTGGTAAAGGTGAGCCCGTACAAATAGTATGTGGAGCTCCTAACGTTGCTGCAGGACAAAAAGTAGTAGTTGCTACTCTAGGTACTGTGCTTTATGATGGAGACAACAGTTTTAAAATTAAAAAGACTAAAATGCGTGGTGTAGAATCACTAGGCATGATTTGTTCAGAAGTAGAAATTGGTGTAGGCTCTGATAGCGATGGCATTACTGTATTACCAGAAAGTGTTCCTGCAGGTACTCCAGCCAAAGAATATTATAATGTGAAGAGTGATTATGTACTTGAGGTAGATATTACTCCTAACCGTGCAGATGGCTGTTCTCATTATGGCGTAGCTCGTGATATTTATGCTTACTTAAAGCAAAATGGTATTGTGGCTACATTGCACAAACATGATGTAAAAAACTTTGAGGTTGATAATCATAATCTAGATATCAATGTTAAGGTTGAAAATACCAAAGCTTGTATCCGTTATGCTGGCTTGAGCATGACAGGTGTAACCGTAAAAGAAAGTCCAGAGTGGCTCAAAGAGAGATTAAACTCAATTGGTGTACGTCCTATCAACAATGTAGTCGATGTTACTAATTATATCTTATTTGCTTACGGACAACCTTTACACTGTTTTGATGCGGATATGATCACTACAAAAACAGTAGAGGTTAAGACATTGCCAGAGGGAACTCCTTTTGTTACTCTTGACGAACAAGAACGTAAATTATCCGATAAAGATCTTATGATATGCAATGGTAATGAACCAATGTGTATTGCAGGTGTGTTTGGTGGCTTGAAATCGGGAGCAACAGAAAAGACTACTAATATCTTTATTGAAAGTGCTTATTTCCACCCAACTTGGGTACGTAAGACTGCTCGTCGTTTTGGCTTAAATACAGATGCTTCATTCCGTTTTGAACGTGGAGTAGATCCAAATGCTGTAATTTACTGCCTTCAATTAGCTGCTATCTTGATTAAGGATTTAGCTGGTGGTCAAGTTTCTTCTGAAATTAAAGATTTTTATCCAACTCCAATTGAAGATTTTAGAGTGAAGTTAAACTTCGACAAGATGAATCGTTTGGTTGGTAAAGAAATTCCTACAGACACAGTACTACGTATTGTCACTAGCCTTGAAATGAAGGTACTTGAACAATCAGCAGAAGGATTAACACTTGCTGTTCCTCCTTATCGTGCAGATGTTCATCGTGATGTTGACGTAATTGAAGATATTATGCGTATCTATGGATACAACAATATAGAAATTAGCACAAGCTTAAAACTATCATTAAGTCAGAAGGGTGAAGAAGATCGTTCAAACAAACTTCAAAATCTGATTTCAGAGCAGCTAGTAGGTTGTGGTTTCAATGAAATCATGAACAACTCCCTAACTCGTTCAGCACTGTATGAAGACTTTAAGAGATTTCCCGCAGAAAACTTGGTAATGATGCTAAATCCATTAAGTTCAGACTTGAACTCAATGCGTCAGACTTTATTGTTTGGCGGATTAAGTAGTATCTCAAGAAATGCCAATCGTCGTAATGCAGACCTTAAATTCTTTGAATTTGGTAACTGTTATTTCTTTGATGAAAGTAAAAAAAGCGAAGGAAAAGGTTTAGCTCCATATTCAGAAGGTTATCGCTTGGGTATGTGGGTTACTGGCAAGCGTGTAGCAAACTCTTGGGCGCATCCAGATGAAGATAGTTCAGTGTATGAGTTAAAAGCGTATGTAGATAATGTTTTTGCTCGTCTTGGCTTAGCTAAAGCTGCTATGGTGGAAGAAGTATTCAATGATGAACTGATGGCTTCAGGTTTAGCTTACAGTACTCATGGCGGTAAATTACTTGCTGTATTTGGAGTTATTACTAAGAAAGTAACCAAAGGATTTGATATTGATAACGAAGTATATTATGCAGAGTTTAACTGGGACGAATTGATGAAGGCTACTCGTAAAAACGAAATTAACTTCAAAGAACTTCCTAAATATCCTGCTGTACGTCGTGACTTAGCTCTTTTACTTGATAAATCTGTGTTATTTTCAGATATTGAAAAAGTGGCATTCAAATCAGAACGTAAACTATTAAAATCAGTATCTCTTTTTGATGTTTACGAAGGGAATAAACTTGAAGCAGGTAAAAAGTCATATGCTGTATGCTTCATGTTGCAAGATGAAAGCAAAACATTAAACGATAAATCAATCGATAAAGTAATGACGAAGTTGATTAAAAACCTAGAAAAAGAACTAGGCGCTCAACTCCGATAATTTAAGTATTAAATAATTTTATACATCCTATGGGAAGAGCATTTGAATATAGAAAAGCGCGAAAGCTTAAAAGATGGGGCAATATGGCCCGTGTTTTCACACGTGTTGGGAAAGAAATATCTATAGCAGTAAAGGAAGGTGGCCCTGACCCGGAAAACAACCCTCGTCTAAGAGCAATTATCCAGACTGCAAAGCGCGAAAACATGCCGAAGGAAAACGTCGAACGTGCTATTAAGAATGCTATGGGTAAGGATCAGAAAGACTACAAGATGATGAACTATGAAGGATATGCTCCTCATGGAATTGCCGTATTTGTAGAAACTGCAACTGATAATACAACCCGTACTGTAGCGAATGTACGTGCTGTCTTTAATAAATTTGGTGGTAGCCTTGGTGTTAGTGGTAGCGTAGACTTTATGTTTAAGCATAATTCCGTATTTACTATTGCTAAGAAAGATGATATGTCTATCGAAGATCTTATCCTAGAACTAATTGATTTAGGCGTGGAAGAAGAGTACGAAGAAGATGAAGAAGAAGTTACTATCTATGCTGAATTCCAATCCTTCAATGCTATTCAAACTTATTTAGAAGAAAATGGCTTCGAAATCAAGAGTTCGGAATTTACACGTATCCCTATGGATGAAAAAGATTTAGAAGGTGATGATCGTGCAGAAGTAGAAAAGATGATTGAACGCTTAGAAGAAGATGAAGATGTTCAAGCTGTATATTCTACATTAAAACCATCTGATGAGGATGGGGACGAAGAATAACTTTAGATTTTAAGAATATATTAAAGAGGACTTTTTTAAAAAAGTCCTCTTTTTTTTTTGGTACGTTCGACATGAACATTGTCTAGTGGGTGCAAGTCCCTAGTGAGCCCTAATAGCGGTAATCACATAGTGAAGGGCAAGGGTTCCATCGCGAGATAGAATCTGAAGGAAGCCGATGGCAAATATCTGGGCCAGCGAACAGAAACTTCATACAAGGCATTTGACTACAGATTAGGTTGCCAAACAAACTAAATAGTTATTCGGAGTGGTTGGTGTAAATGAAGTGGGCATAAGATAGCAAGATAATGTTCTTATCCGAGAATGTTCTTACCCGAGGATGTCTCACGGACGTGGAATGTGTAGATGAATCATACGAAGTAGTAGGAAAACTACTTCGTTTTTCTCCTATTCTATTGTTTCTGCCTCCTCATATCACATCCATGAAATATTTTATAAGGAAGAATTTTTATGCTATTACCTATAATATAAAGCAGTTGTTAAGTTCTTTCCCAAATAGAAGTTATCTTTGTGGTGATATAATATTAAATCAACATGAACATGAGAAAACATTTCACTTTTTTATCTAACTTTTTTGCAGCAACTTTATTTTTAGCTGCCTTTACAGCTTGTACCTCTGACAATGAACCTTGTGATGAGGGTTGTGGAGAAAAAGTAATATTCACTGAAACATTTGATGGGGCTGAAGCTATATTATCAGGACCTACTGCTGCTGGTGAAAACTTAAATGAAGACTTTACTGACAAAGAGGGCTTTGTCCGTTTTAAAGAGAATAAAAACCATAAAGATATATGGTATGGGATTAATGCTGATGCAGAAGGATTAGTCAATGCATGGAATGGTGGTGTTTGGTTGTCCAATTATCACACTTTTGATGTGGAAGGAAATACCGATTGGTATTCATTTACAAATCAAAGTAGTGTTTACAATGCAAAAGCTGCTAGCGGTAAAAACTTTGCTGTAATCTATGGAATGAAGAATAAGTTTGGTGGAGATTATGCTAAAATATATATGAAAGAAGGCCTCGGCTATCACTTTTTATCTATGAAGGTATGTAACTCTGCATATACTGCAGGAGTGGCACTTTATGGCAATGAGTACTCTAATGGTAGTATGAAGGAAAAAGGGGGTTATCTTTATTTGCTTGTAAAAGGATATAAAGATGGAAAGGTTCTTACTGATACAAATGGCAAAGAGATAATCGACCGATTTACATTAATGGATTTTAGAAATAAGAAAGAAATATTTGTGAAAGATTGGACGGATTTTTTCTTGACCAATGTTCATAAACACGAAGTAGATTATATTGAATTCTCTATGGAGGGTTCAGATTCTCAAACAACCCTTGGTTTAAATACTCCAGCTTATGCCTGTATTGATGATTTACAGTATGGGTATAAAAAATAAATTGCAAGGCTCTAATTTTGATTAGGGCCTTTTTTTATGCAAAAAAGAAGAGTTTATTTTGGTAGAAGTATTAAACAATGAGCATCTTTGTATAGATCAAATTATAAAAAAATACGATTATGCCTATTGTGAAAAATATCAAAGACAAGAGTTTATTAGGTGGTAAACCTATGTATAGTACAGATTTACTTAAAAAATGGGAGTCAAAGACTGGGGAAAATCCTTCAAATTGTTCTGCTCAAGGGTGTTATGGCAGAGATTTAGTAGGAGTACAGGTTCAAGAGTCCAATAATTTCTTTGACGATTCATATGTTGTTCCTGTGTGTAAATCGTGTGCAGAAAAAGATACGGAATACTATGTATCTTCTGAGCTAGTTAAAACCGAAGAACTTTAAAATGTGTAGAAGTCTATTCCTTGTTAAGTAAAGGAATAGACTTTTTCTATACCCTTAAATGTAGTAATAAAATATTACTCTAATTAATAGCTTTATTCAATATAAAGGATTACTTTTGAAAGTGTTAAGTAACTCTATACAATTCTTGTAGAAAGTGAAAGGGAATGCCGTGAGAATCGGCAGCAATACCCGTTGCTGTAAGTCTTTTACCTCTTTTCGGAGGAACTAAAGTACACTATGCCACTGTTAATAAATAATGGGAAGGCACTTTAGTTGGACAAGCCAGAATACCTGCTTAACACATAACAAAATGTTGTACCACGGGATTATGGTTCAAGTGATTTACATAAAGCTATCTTTTAGCTTTACGACACTTCTCTATTACATTCCTACGGTACATTAAAGGTTGTATTTATAAGTTTTATTAGCAGGGTTTATGTTAATTAAGCCGTTATAGTTTATACTATAACAAATGTTCTTCATCAACTTTTATTTACTGTAACTTGAAAAAGTTACCTCAATGTGTGTGAGAGGTGTTTAGAGTGTTCACTAAACACCTCTTTTACGTTTTATAAGATTATGTAGAAGTGAGGTACGGATCTCACAAATAAAATGTGCTCGTCAAACAAATAAATCATATATTTATTGAATAGACTTCTACCGATTAGCTAGAAGAATGGATTTAAAAACAATAAAGGAGAACGCTTGGCATTCTCCTTATTGTTATCTTATTGATCACTTATCTTTCTGTATTTAAGAGCTCTTCTCACTTCACGATATAGCTTTTCATAAAAGTTCATTTTGGGTCTTTCGTTTTTCCACGGACTAAGATCTACATACTTGAAAAAATCTCTTTGCATGGGGTGGCTACAGCTTTTTAACCATGGTTTTTTGGATCGAGTAAAATGCACAATGTGAGCAGTTGGCAGTATTGAATCGAGTTCTTCCCAAGTTTCTTTCCGTATTTGTCTTTCTTTCCTATAAAAGTTATCTGTCATGTTATAAGTAAATGGTAATAGTACTTTTTCTGCATGTAAAACACCATTTAAAACATCTTGATCATTTTGGAATAACTGGTAGTTATATTCTTCAAGATATTTTATAAACTTATCCTCTGCATTAGTCTTGCGCCAATAATCTAAATTTATAAGTAAAACGCCTGAGTTGAAATAATTGTACTTCCTATCGTATTTTAAGTGCTCACACAGCCCTTTTTGGATAAACTCTGTACTGCTTTCATCTTCAACTGCACCTAAGGCAAGATTAGTTAAATCAGTATTCCATAGGTCTACTAAGCTTCTTCTAACAATTAAATCACAATCTAAATAGATTACTTTATCTATATTTTGGGGGAGAATGCTTGCCGTAAATAATCTTAAAAAAGCAGCTTTGGATATATGTCCGTTTTCCTCTGAAACATCACATCTCTGCATGGCTTTTACATCTGCTGCATTGATAAAACTCAATGCCTGGTGATATTGCTTTTCTACTATTCCTCGTAATACATCTTTAGACTGGTCTGTTAGGTCTTGTGAGACAACAAATATATGTAACTTTTCATCTTTATTGTTTTCACAAAGAGATGTTAGCATGACTCCACAAGGCTTAAGGTATCCATTATCTAAGGTGCAAACTATATTCATTTTATATGTGCTGTTAATTGAAAGAATTCTTTTATACTTGGTTGCAAAGGTCTAAAAAATATGTCAGCTCTAAAACTATTCACGAAAAATAATTTAAAAGGACAATCAAATGCTGTTAGATTTCAAAAAATAGTGTTGATGTCTATTTTTAATCCTAAATAACACAAACAGATTTCTTAAAATGAATATCTTCTCTTAGCTTTGTACACAATTTTATAAAACTATTTTTCAATAAAAATATATGACACTAATCATTTATGCTCATCCTTGGGAGGGTAGCTTTAACCATGCTATTCTTACAGAAGTTATAACAAAGCTAAGTACAGCCGGAAAATCTTATCAAGTAGTTGATTTAAATGGCGAAAACTTTAATCCTGTTCTTACCAAAAATGAATTGGCAATTTATAATCATGGCGAATACTCTGATCCGCTAGTTGGCAAATATCAATCTTTGTTGAAAGAAGCTGATGAGGTTATTTTTATTTTCCCTATTTGGTGGGGTACTATGCCTGCTATCTTACGCGGTTTCTTTGATAAAGTGCTTTTGGTGAATTTCTCACACAATTATCAAAATGGCTGGACTCCCTTATTGGATATTACCAAAACAGTTGTTATTACCACTAGCCAAAGCCCAACAGAGCATTTTAGATCTTCTATTGAGGGTGGATTTATTCATGGCACTTTAGAGGTGGTGGGTTTTAAAAATCCTACTTGGTTAAACTGTGATAATGCAAGTTTGGGTACAGACGAGCATCGTCACCAATTTATTAAAGAAGTGATAAAATCTATTTAATAGAATGTTAAATAGTCTTTTCAAGTTATGAGTATCATAATGCAAGAGAAAGACCTTCAAATGAAAACAAAAAGGCAAATCAGTCTCATACAGAATATTGTGTGAGACTTTTTTTATGCCCATTACAGAGATTTGTCTTAATTATAAGTGTTACTAAAATTTAAAAATAGATAGTAAATAGTCAGAATTGGACGAGTTGTTAAGTTCGTGTTAGTCTGTGAAAAATGCATAAAATCAGTGTTTTATCTTATTTTTACCCAAAATGGTGCTTGTTATTCTATTTGCTTTTTTTAACTTATGCAAAGTTTCTTATAAACACAACAAAAACCTAAGCTATGACATTAAATCAAACTGACTTATACAATTTTGACGAAGTGCTAGCCAATACTCGTATTGATAAATTTGGGAGGTTAAGAGAGTACTATAAGCTACAAGATGGGAAAGTAGTAGATTTTTCTCTTGAATTGTTTTATGAACCACCTACTCAGCCTAATGATTTGAGGATTATCTATTATGAGGATGAATATGGCAATGATAAGTATGAGGTTTATTGCCAAAATACACGAGATGGCTGGCATCCTATTCCAAAAAATCTCAATTCGATATCTGCTGATAAATTAAAAGAGTACAAACGTATTTTTAAAGAAAAATACCATAAGATTCCATCTGATATTTATCACTTTATCAATCTAATGCAAAAGAGTGGGGAAGAGTTTAACTCTTCTAGGCAACTCAATTTCTTTAGTATCAAAGATGTTATTTGTAAGCAGATCAGTAATATAACGATCCGTTGGAGTTTTGAACGATTTCGTCAAAAGATGGGAGAAGAACGGGAGGAGGTTCTGTTGAATGGATTTACATAAATCACCTATTCTCGAGGTGAACTAGTACAAGGAGACATACGAATGTTATGCCTCCTTTTTTATTTTAAAGAATTACTAAATAGGCTTAAATGTTAAATTATTAAAACTATGTGTTGCGGATATGTTTCTTAAATAGGCTTTCTGTGACTAAAAAGTGTATTTCACACATCTTTTCGTTAAATACTTTTTATTTATATAGTAAAAATTAAGATACATTTTGTACCTTATCAGAGTAGTAAAAGCAAAATGCAGCATAAAACATGTTTATTTAATTAATTGTATGTAATTATGAATCTCAAGAAAGTAAACCCCAATGATATCATTCATATCAATCTATCTACTTATCTAGATCAATATGGCATGCTAGTCGAAGCTCATGATACACAGAAAGGTACCATATTGAATTCTAGTTTTGAGATTGTTTATCGTATTCCTTCAAAGACTGCTGAGTTTAGAATGGTGTTTTATGGAAATGAAAAAGGAAAGGATGCCTATAAAATGTATTTTCGCCGACCAAAAATGCCTTGGATATTGATCAGTGGTAACTATCCAATGAGTCAGGCTTCTCGTAATCGAATAGAAGTATATAAGGCTTTATTGCATAAACATTTTTTACTATCAGCATCTAGAAAGTGTAAAGATTATCTTGCTATAGCAAAGAATGGTGAGGTCTATATGGAGGGTGTTGACAACTGTCTTCGTATTTCTAGTATGAATAAAGCTTTAAATCGTAAATGTGTATTAGATGTTTGTAGTGATTATAAGTAACTTACTTGCTTCTTTTAGCGATATTGGTTTATATCAGTAGAACACACTAAATTCTTTTATTCTCATTGATTCAGTAGAAAAGTTAATAGTCTATGACCGTTTTCAATCTCATAAAATTATTGATCACTTCACTCTTTTTGCATTTTGCATAAATGTATGAAAATACAATCCGTGAAAAGTCCATATTATCTCCATGAGGTAAAGAATTCTTTTGACAGGATCAAAATCTCATCATGACACCGACATGATGAGAACATGTCGGTGTCAAAGCTTTTTTTTATCGGTGTTATGCTAGAACCCTGTTTTTTGTTTTGTATAATTGAATAATTATTCAATTCTTAAAGAGAGTAGAGACGGTTTATTTTTCTTCAGTAGAAGGGTTGTTTAGGCTATTTTCTTGGATCAAACTTTGAAGATATTCCGTAAGATTTTCTTCTCTTTCTAAACCTAGTTTTTTTCGTAAGCGATATCTATTTACTTCTACCCCTCGCACAGAAATATTCATGAGTGGAGCTATTTCTTTGGATATAAGATTCATGTATAGATAAGCACAAAGTACTTTATCATTTCTACTTAAAGTAGGGTGTTTTAAGTCGAGTATCCTAAAGAAATCACGATGAACCAAGTCGAAATTCGATTGAAAAGCTTCAAAATTATCATCCCCGCCGAGGTTATGATTAATCATAGCAATCAGCCTCACAATATGTTGTTTTAACGTGTTTGGCTGCGTCTTTTCATCTATTGCTTTTGAGAGTTTTAAAGCTTCATCTCTTACCTTTTCAAGAGTTTCATTCTTACTAATCACATGAAGCATTTGCCCCGATAATTCTTGCGATTGATACTCTAGTTTGTTTTTAAGATTTTCATTTTGAAGTTCGATAATTCTTTGATCTTTCAACTTTGTTATCGCCTGGTGTTTCTTTCTTTGATTGATAAGTTCTAGACGCTTACTAAGTGTTATCCTTTGATAGACTAAATAGAATAGACCTACTAGCAGAATAAAGTACCCAATATATGCCCATATACTACGAAACCACGGAGGAGCAATGGTAAAAGTTACTGAGGCTGTATTACTCAAGTGGTTGCCTTGTTCATCTACTACAGCAACCTCAAAGGTGTAAGTACCCTCTTTCAGGTTGGTGTATTCTTTTTTGGTGATGGATATGGGTTTGCACCACTCTTTATCATCGTTTTCCAATCGAAAGCTATATAAAATATTTCCATAATCTTTGATAGCTAGTGCTCCGTAGTTTACAGCAATAGTATTTTGTTGGTAACTCAGTTGAAGATTATAGGATGTTTCTTTATTTCGATAATAAACTAGTTCATTTTCTTTTTCTACAACAATACTATGTATAAAAGCTTTAATGGGTTGAGCCACCTTATCTAAATGGTCTATCTCGGCTTTAATAAATCCATTTTCCACAGCAATCAAAGCCGATTGTGGATGGATAAGCTCCACATTCTGATATCCATTTATCAATTGGTAAGACATTCCTAAGTTTATAGGTCGTTTGGCATAATGCCCCTCTTTATACTCCAAAAACTTGAGTTCTTTATGCGTAACATACCAGATGTTTTTCAGCGTATCTACATACAGATAGCGATACTCTCTTTTTCCATCAAGTATAGATTCCAATTGCTCGCTAGGGTGAAAAGAGTCTGTAACTCTGCTATACTCCAATATTCCATAGTTAGAACAAGCTATCAATCGGTTATCGATATATTGTAGTGTTTTAAACTTGTCAACGATGGTATCACTCATTTGGTACACTTTTCGATCAATAACCCGTCTAAAATCATCATCGAGAGTTATTCTTTCAATTTGTTTATGTGAGTTGACATACCAAAAAGTTTGTGGATTAATATCTTCAATAAATCCAGCTGTTGAATCCCCACAACCCTCAACAACATGAGAATACACCCATTTGCCATTTACCCTTTTTAAGGCACAGATGCCGCTATAAGTTGCATAGAGTAGGTAGTTAGGGTTTGTACGAATAGCTTTTACCTCCCAAACTCCTCGTTTAGAGATGTGATACGATTCTTTATTTTTAGCATTTAGTATAGTAATGCCATTATCTCCTGCTATAAGTAGCTCTTTACCTATTTCGTTGATTGACCAAATCTGTCCTTCTGCACCATTTACGAGTGTAGGTTTGCCATTATTATAGAGGTATAACCCTTGATTTGTTCCTAAATAGAGATTACCATTATACATCTTGGAGCAATATCCTGTTCCGATAGGTGAGATGGTTGAGAACATCGGCTGAATAGGAGAGTCGAGCTCAATATAACTAATACCTTTATCCATTCCCAACCACAGATTCCCATCTTGATCAAAGAAAGTACTGAGTACCGTGTTGTTATTTAGGCCTGTATACGAATCATAGTTTTTGAATAGCTTAGGGTTCTGCTCATCAAATAGGCAAATTCCACTATTTACTGTACCAACAGCAAGTATGTTCTTGTTTTTTGAAGCGCTAAAGAGTGGATACTTGTTTGCCAAATAGGTATTAATCGTTGCATGAGGTATTAACTTATTATCTTTAAGAGTAAATAAGCCTTTGTATTGTGTTACAACTATTAATCTATCGCCATCGGCAATTAATGCACTTATTTTCTCTTCTCCCAGGCTATTACTGCCAGCCACTAAATGAGCTTTCAAGTCCATTAAATCTACCTGGTATACTCCTCCTATGGTTCCTAAGTAGAGCTTGTTTTGATATACCGTAGAGCAATCTATTTTGAAATCAAACCGACTAGTTTGGACGGTAAGTGAACGGGGATTAAATTTGTGTACATATCCATCGGTTATAAAATAGATGTAACTATCTATACTTACAATATTCCATACTTCTCCCGACCAATCTTTGGTTTGATTTGTCAGGGTATGATAAGTTAATGAGCCTATTTCATTAGGGATAAAAAAGCCAAATTCCGAACTGCCTCCTACATAAATTGTATCTTGTTCTATAAAAAGAGAGCGAACCATGGTATTTGGAATTTCGTGTAAATCCCAAAATACACCATCAAACTCCAAAAGACCTTCATTGTTGGCAAAGTAAATCCAGCCCTGATGATGTTGCTTTATCATCCAGTTTTGGAATCCTGCATTATATTCGTCGTGACGATAATTTATGATTTTATCATTCCAGCTATGTACCTTTAGCGGGATTAGAGTTAGAAGTAAGAGGATGAGATAGTATAATCTATTCATAGAGTGTTAATCATTGATAAAACCAAAGATACTGATATTTGCAGTAAAATGGGTGGAAAGTAAGTCCAATTCTCATTGATGTATTTAAATGGTATTGATAATCAGTTGATTAAACTTTTATGTAGTATTGATGTAGTATCTGTAAAAAGTCATATTTGAGTCTAAGTTGTATGTCTATTTTAGATATTGATAACTTCAAATCTTAATTTTGATAAAGAAAGTTTTTAGTATGTGTAACCTTAATATTTAAAATTATTATGAAAGAAAACAGATCACTGACAAGATTATTTTCTCTATTTCTTGTCATGTTGCTCTCAACGTTTTCTGCATTAGCACAACACTTTACTGTAAGTGGTGTAGTGACTGATGGCAAAACAGGAGAGTCACTCATTGGCGTTTCTATTCTAGAAAAAGGAACTACCAATGGAACAATTACCGATTTAAATGGAGAGTTTACTTTAAAGGTAGCTCCACAATCTAAATTAGTGATAACTTATATAGGGTATAAACCCCAAGAAAAAACCATTACTGAATCCAAACGATTAGATATCAAAATGGTAACAGATGACCTTTCTCTAGATGAAGTTGTGGTTGTAGGTTATGGTATTCAAAAGAAAAGTGTAGTTACTGCTGCTATTAGTAAGGTAACTGGCGACGAACTAAATGTGGCTCGTCCTTCTCGTGTCGAAGATGCACTAAAGGGCAAAGTTTCGGGTGTGCAAATTACTCAAAGTTCGGGTCAACCAGGAGCTGATTCAAAAGTACGTATTCGTGGTATTGGTACGGTAAACAATAGTGATCCTCTTTATATTGTAGATGGTATGCCTGTTGATGGAGGTATCAATTATCTAAACCCTGTAGATATTCAATCTATTGAAATTTTGAAAGATGCTGCTTCAGCTGCAATTTATGGTGCTAGAGCTGCTAATGGTGTGGTTTTAGTAACTACAAAATCGGGTTCAGAGGGCAAAACAAGCATTAACTACGACTTTAGTTATGGCTGGCAAAACCCATGGAAAAAACGTTCTATGCTTAATGCTAAGGAGTATATGATTATCATGAATGAAGCTCAACTTAATGATGGTAACAAGCCTCGTTATACAGCACAAGATATAGCAACGGTAGGCAAAGGGACCGATTGGCAAGAAGAGACATTCAATTTTGATGCTCCCGTTCAGAGCCATCAGTTGAGTATTGCTGGTGGAAGCAAAAAGGGCAACTATTTTTTATCAGCTGGTTATTTCAATCAAGAGGGTATTGTAGGTGGTGATTATGGCAAATCCAATTATGAACGTTTCAGTATTCGTTCCAACTCAACTTACAATATATTTGAGGCAGAAGATAGACAATATCTAAAAAAACTTACTGTAGGAGCCAATATGGGGTATTCAAGAAGTCACACTACTGGTGTTGAAGCCAACTCAGAATATGGTTCTATTTTAGGTAGTGCGTTGGCTTTTAATCCTCTTATTCCTGTATATGCTGATGATGCTACTGCAGAACAAATTCTAAAGGAACATCCAAATGCAGTAAAAGATGCTAATGGTAGGGTGTTTTCTTTGCCTCCTAGTGGATTTCAAGAAATAGCTAACCCTGTAGCTATGCTTAATAGACCCTATAGTGAAAAATGGAATGACGATAAGTTTGTAGCCACTTTTTGGGCAGAATTAGAGTTACTTCCTATGTTGAAGTTTAAAACGAGTTATGGTACAGACCTTGCTTTTTGGGGTATGGATGGTCATCACTTCCCCTATTACCTAGCTTCTCAAAATCAATTTTTAGATGAGAGCTATGTAACTAGTCAAATGCACAGAGGTTTTAAATGGCAGGTTGAAAACGTGCTTACTTATGACCAAACTTTTTTAGATAAGCATCATTTAACCGTAGTACTCGGTCAGTCTGCTCAAAAATATAAATACCGTCACTTGAGTGGAACTGATTATAATTTACTAGAGACAGATCCAGGCAAGGCAAATATAAACTCGGCCATTGCCGATCGCGATAAAGAGCGTGTTGAAGGGGGTACAGGAGGTTATGACTTTACTGCTTTAGCTTCTTATTTTGGTAGAGTAGATTACAACTTTGATGAACGTTATATGATGCAGTTGACGCTTCGTAGAGATGGTTCCTCTAAGTTTGGTCCAAACCATAAGTGGGCTACTTTCCCTGCTGTATCTATGGGTTGGAACGTATTAAATGAACCTTATATCAATCGTCCCGAATGGTTTGATTCTTTCAAAGTACGTTTTAGCTGGGGTAAAAATGGTAATGAGAATATTGGAAACTTCCGTTATGCTTCATTAATGGCTGGTGGTCAGAACTACTATTTCGGTGGGGGTTATGATGTCGCTACTGATAGTAAAGATGGTACTATGATTTATGGTACATCCCCATCTAACATTCCAAATCCAAATATCAAATGGGAAGAGTCTGAGCAAACCGACTTAGGTTTTGATGCTCGTTTCTTGGATGGTGCTTTATCATTGAGTTTCGACTATTTCGTAAAGAAAACAAATGGTATGTTGATGGATCAGCCTATCCCTTCTTATGTAGGTCAGAGTGCTCCTATGGCAAACGTGGGGGATATGAAGAACTCGGGTATTGAGTTTGAAATTGGTTGGAGACACCATATTCAAGATTTTAATTACAACATTACTGCAAATGCTTCTTATCTAAAGAATGAATTAGTAAAACTAGGAAATGCTAGTGGGGAAGCGATTTATGAATCCAATGCTACATCTGGTTTAGGTAGCTTTATTAAAGGTAAGAATGGTGAAGTTTGGCCTTATTTTTATGGCTATAAAACAGCTGGTATTTTTCAAAACTGGGATGAGGTAAACAACTACGTAAATGCGGATGGAAAAATAATGCAACCCAATGCTCAGCCTGGTGATGTGCGTTTCGTTGATCACAATGGTGATGGCGTAATTGATGATAATGATAAAACAAAGATTGGTAAAGGTATGCCCGATTGGACATTCGGTTTAAGTATCGGGGCGGATTGGAGAGGACTAGATTTTAATATGTTCTGGCAAGGTGCTGCGGGTAATGATATCTTCGATTTATCTACTCGTGGTGATATACCAGCTATGAATCGACCAGCAGAAATGATGGATCGTTGGCACGGAGAAGGCACTTCTAATTCTATACCAAGAATGACTACTGCTAATCCAAACTCCAACTGGCGTTCTTCAGATTTGTTTATCAAGAATGGTTCATACATTCGCTTAAAAACAGTTCAATTGGGTTATACACTTCCTAAAGTATGGACAAAGAAAGCATTTATTGAAAAACTAAGAGTATATGTTTCAGCAGAAAACTTGTTGACGATCACAAATCATAAAGGGTTTGATCCAGAAATTGCAACAGGTAGCTATGATCGTATCGGTGTAGATAGAGGTATTTACCCTCAATCTCGTACAGTATCTGTTGGTGCAAACATATCATTCTAATCTTAAAATCTGATCAATATGAAAAAAATAAATATAGGTATCTTATCACTCTTCTTAGTAGGAGGCTTAGTAATGAGTAGCTGTGGAGATAGCTTTCTTACCGCTTCTTCAACAGAACAACAAGAGGCAGGTTCAGCAGCCACTGAAGGTGCAATTTTATCCAACTTGGCATCCACTTATCAAGTTCTATTATTTGATAGTTATGCTAATAATAATTATAACAGTATTCTTTTAATGTCCGATCTTCGTTCGGATGATATCTTCAAAGGTGGTGGAGATGCAGGAGATCAAAACCAGCTGTATAAGTTGTCACAGTTTGCTTCTTCTTCAGCCGAGACTATAGATGGCTTGTGGAGTATTTACTTTACAGGTTTAGCTCGTGCAAATAACGCCATTATCTCTTGCAAAAACGCAGTAGAGGTAGATGATAATAAATTGGTGCAATACAATGCTGAAGCTCATTTTCTTCGTGCATACTATGTACACTTATTATGGAAGTTTTGGGGAAACATTCCTTTCTTTGAAGAACCTTTGGCTACGCCTCCTTATATGACTAAACAACTTGCTGCTAACGAAATCTATGAAAAGATTATGGCAGACTTGGAAGTGGCTTGTGAAGATGGAGCCCTTCCTATGAAAATGACAGGTGATAATCTAGGTAAGGCTTCTAGGGCAGCCGCATTAATGCTAAAAGCTCGTGTAGTACTCTACCAAAAAGATGTAAATAAATATGCTGAAGTAACCAAAGACATGGCTGATATTATTCAAAGTGGAGAATTCAAATTATTCAAAGACTTTGATGCTATGTGGGAAGATGAAAATGAATTCTGCGAAGAATCTGTTTTTGAAAGTAACCAGATGCCCGAAGGTAAAAGTTGGGCAAGTGGATGGAGTGGTTATGGAACAAACTACCCAGCATTCATATCTCCAAATGATTTAAAAGACCCTAAAGGGGTGTTTAAGGGAGGTTGGGGTTTTGCTCCAGTTCGTCCTGCTGCATATGAAATGTACGAAAAAGGAGACTTACGTCGTGAAGGTTCTATCAATGCTTGGGAAGAAGGTTCTTATGTGGGTAGATTCCAAAATACGGGCTACTTTATGCGTAAATATGCTGCTCGTGTAGGTTACAATAAAGCTCCTTATGATGTAGATTTGAATTATAGTAACAATGTTCGCATCTTCCGTTATGCTGAGGTATTACTAAATTATGCTGAACTAGTAAAAATACAAGGACAGGCAGAAGTGGGTGGTGTGTCTGCTCAAAAATGCTTGGACGATGTACGTGAAAGAGCCTTTGGTAAAGCCAATTCTATTCCTGCTACTCCTGAGAATATCAAACTAGAACGTCGTCGTGAATTTTTAGGTGAAGGGATGCGTTTCTGGGACTTAGTCCGTTGGGGAGATGCAGAAACAGTTCTGACAGAAAGCTTGCCAGAGTATAACTCTGAAAGAAAATTTGAAGATTGGATGAAATATATTCCTATTCCTCAAGGTGAAATGGAAAAGACAAAAGGAACTGATTATGAATTGGTTCAAAATGGTCAATGGAAATGATTAAAACGATAATGAATATGAAAAATATAACTACTTATTTATTGGGTGTGCTATTATTTGTATTGGCTGGGTGTTCACCACAGTATAGCAGTAATGCAAGTTTAGGAAAAATAGAGCCCATCACTCCAGAGATTCTTTCATTTGATATGAAAGTTTCTGAAAAGAGTGATAACGTATTAACCTTCGTCAATACTACTGATTTTTCAGCTCCTCACTCTGTCCGTTGGGATTTGGGAAATGGTAGCAGTAGCAATCAAGAAACAGCTACAGCTCAATATCCTCGTGCTGGAGAGTACACTGTAACTTTGTTTATGTATGCAGCCGATGGCTCCGAAGCTAGTTTGAGTAAGGTGATTACGATCAAGGAAGATGATTTCTCTTTAATAGATACTCCTACCTATAATATGCTTACAGGTGGTGCGGACAATACAGCTGGTAAAACCTGGGTATTAGATAAATACAATAACTACGTATCTGAGGTAGCCAAAGAAACAGGTAAAGACATCAAAGGTCATTATGGACTTGGCGAACAAGGTTCATACGGACAAGGATGGTGGGCTGCAGGTCCTGCTGACAAAGAAGGTACTATGATGGAGATTATCTATGATGCGAAGTTTACTTTTATTCAAGAGGGAACACAACTCCTAATTGCTAACAATGGCAAGGGTGGTGGTCGTAAAGCAAGCGCGGCTAGTGTTGGTGGATTTAATGTAACGGCTACTGATGGTGATGATGTATTGTTTGATTTTGCTGGTGGTAAATTTGGTTTCTCTCTTGATGAAACTTTAGAATATCCCAAACTAACTCTTACAGACAATTCTTTCTTAGGCTATTATTGTGGTAGTCAGGAATATGAAATCATCTATCTAACTGATGAGGTAATGGGGTTGAGAGTAAATAATACAGTAGAAAGCCAAGACTGGGTATTTGTTTACTGTTTAGAAGAACTCAATGTTGAAAAACCTAAGGAAGTGAAGGCTATTCCTTTGAAGGATGATTTTGAAGCAGAAGAGACAGCAGTGAATTTTGTAGCTGATCAAATGAGTGATTTGTTCTCTACTTCTTATAGTAATCCTGCACCTATCGGTATCAATAAGTCAAGCAAAGTTTGTGCTTATGATAAAGGGGAAGACTTCTATACC
Organism: Bacteroides coprosuis; assembly: GCF_020741705.1. Taxonomy (NCBI): domain Bacteria; kingdom Pseudomonadati; phylum Bacteroidota; class Bacteroidia; order Bacteroidales; family Bacteroidaceae; genus Bacteroides; species Bacteroides coprosuis. The sequence continues at coordinate 10,810 of NZ_DYYK01000097.1, read as the reverse complement.
AATCTCTCTTTTACTGCCGACTATAAGTTTGATTTATCAGAAATCAACAAGGTACGTGTCAAAGTATTCATTCCTGAGTACAATGATTATGAAACAGAACATGCAGTGGCAGGAGAGTGGATAACCAACAAAAAACTACTTCCTCAATTGGCTGTAAAACTTCATAATAGTGAAAAGGGTGATGGTGCGTGGGAAACTCAGCACGAGATTGTGAAGGCAAACTTAGAAACGGGTAAGTGGTTATCTCTTGAATTCGATTTTAGTGCGGTTAAAGACCGTTTAGATTTTGATAAGATTGTCATACAGTTTGGTGGTGAAGGACATGCTGCACCTGGTATTTTCTTCTTAGATGACTTTTCATTTGATAAATAATAAATTTTAGAAATTGAGCCCAAGTAATCTTATTTATCTTGGGTTCAATTTTCATTACTAATCATAGAACTTTTTTTTCATGTTAAAGAAATATTGGTATCTGATAGTTCCTAGTGTAATACTTGTAGGATGTTCGGGGTGCTCAGATAGTAAAGAAGAGAATGCACCGAGTAAAGAGGTGGAGTCGGAACTGACTCTTTCTCAATCTTCCTTATCGTTTGATGCGGAAGCGGGCGAGAAAACATTTGTGGTAAAAGCGAATAAGGGCTGGGATGTTTTAAGTTCTGTAGATTGGGTGAATCTATCTCCTTCCAAAGGAGGCAATGGTGAAACATCTGTTAAAGTGACAGTGGATGAGAATGATACGGAACAAGAAAGAGAAACAAACATTCAAGTAAGAGTTCAAGACTTAGTGCGAGATTTAACAATCCGTCAAGACAAAGGTTTTGCTCCCGATTATGTACCCAAAGGGTATCAGCTTGTGTGGAATGACGAGTTTAATGAAACTGCTTTAGCCGATGGCAAACATCCTCTTCCAAATAGCGATTGGTGGTTTGAAACAGGCAATCATGGTTGGGGAAATAATGAACCTCAAAACTATGTAGATAAGGTAGTTGGTAATGATACAGTAGCACAAATTAAAAATGGAAAACTATATATTACTGCTCATAAACTTGAAACCCCTTACGAGGGTTCCGATTATATTTCGGCTCGGATGAATACGAGTCAGTCATGGCTGTATGGCTATTTTGAAATGAAGGCTAAATTGCCTGGAGGAAAAGGAACTTGGGCAGCCTTTTGGATGATGCCTAAGAACTATAAAGAATGGCCACTAGATGGTGAAATTGATATATTGGAATATGTAGGATATCGTCCTGATGTAGTGCAAACGTCTATTCATACCGAAGCTTACAATCATAAAATAAATACTGAGAAAACAGCTACACAAGGCATTCAAGGAGCTGAAACAAGATACCATGTATATGGATTGAAATGGACTGAAGATGAAATTATTGGCTATGTTGATGGTATCGAGTATTTTAGCTTTAAAAACGATAAGAAGAATGATAAGAAAACATGGCCTTTCAATCAGCCTTTTTATATTAAACTAAACTTAGCTATAGGTGGTGATTGGGGTGGACTTCATGGGATAGATAATTCCATATTCCCTGTAGATTACATTATAGATTACGTAAGAGTTTATCAAAAACAACAATAGCATTATGAAGTTAAAAAGATTATTAGGGACTCTTTGTATTGTGGGTATTAGCTCTATTACAATGGGTCAGCAAAAAACAGTAGATCAAAAAGTAAACGACCTACTGAGTCGAATGACTTTGAAGGAGAAAATTGGGCAGATGAATCAGAATAGCTATTTTGGTTTATCGGATGCTGATATTGATAAAATGCCCGATTTAGGTTTGGATGAAAACCTAAGAAACATAAAGGTATCTGAAGCCCAAATCGCTAAAATGTCTCGTAAAGACAAGATTCAATATTTAAAGAAACAAGTGCTGTCTGGGCTAGATCAAAGTATCCTACAACCCATTCGAAAGGGAGAAGTAGGTTCGCTTTTAAATGTGGTTGATCCAGAGATGGTTAATCTGATTCAAAAAACAGCCATTAAAGAAAGTCGCTTAGGCATCCCTTTACTGATAGCTCGTGATGTTATTCACGGTTATAAAACTATCTTTCCTATTCCTCTTGGACAAGCAGCTTCTTTCAATCCAGAGGTAGTAGAAGTAGGGGCTCAAGTTGCTGCTCGTGAAGCACGTTCTGTTGGTATTCACTGGACATTTGCTCCTATGATGGATATCTCTAGAGATGCACGATGGGGAAGAGTAGCCGAATCTTTGGGTGAAGATCCTTACTTAGCAGCTGAACTGGGTTTGGCTATGGTAAAAGGTTTTCAAGATGGAGGTAACTTAAAATCAAACCAATCGGTAGCGGCTTGTGTAAAACACTTTGTGGGTTACGGTGCAGCCGAAGGTGGCAGAGATTATAACAGTACCAATATTCCACCTGCATTAATGAGAAATGTATATTTAGCTCCTTTTGAAAAATCGATTAAAGGGGGTGCAGCCACACTGATGACTTCTTTTAATGACAATGATGGAATTCCTGCATCTGCAAATAAATTTCTTTTAAAAGACGTACTACGGGATGAGTGGGGTTTCAAAGGGGTAGTAGTATCCGACTGGGCTTCTATTGCTGAAATGATTCCTCATGGCTTTGCTAAAGATGGTGAGCAAGCAGCCGAACTCTCTGCTAATGCTTTGCTAGATATTGATATGGTTTCTCATACCTACCACAATCATCTAGAAAAATTAGTCGATGAAGGAAAAGTTTCAATGGAGACTATAGATGCTATGGTGCGCAATATTCTACGATTAAAGTATGATATGGGCTTATTTGATAATCCATATATAGATACCAAGCAAAAAACTCCTTTCTATGCTCCTCAGCATCTTGAAGCAGCTCAAAAAGCAGCAGTAGAGTCGGCTATTTTATTAAAAAATGAGGGCGTATTACCATTGAACATAAATACGAAGATAGCAGTAGTTGGCCCACTTGCAGATGCTCCACATGATCAGATGGGTACATGGGTGTTTGATGGGGAAAAAGAACATACAGTTACACCTTTAAAAGCATTACAAACGACACATAAGAATATCGATTATGTATATGAAGCAGGTTTAAAATACTCTCGTGATACTAATACTTCTCAATTTGATGCAGTGAAACAAGCTGTAGAAAAAGCAGATGTAGCAGTAGTATTTGTAGGAGAAGAAGCTATTCTTTCAGGTGAAGCTCACTCGCTTTCTGATATCAACTTAATTGGAAAGCAATCTGACTTGATTCGTGAGGTGAAGAGTGTAGGAAAACCAGTTGTAGTTGTTATAATGGCGGGTCGTCCTCTAACTATTGAAAGAGATTTGGCATATAGTGATGCTGTACTTTATAATTTTCATCCAGGAACAATGGGAGGACCTGCTATTTTAGATCTTCTATTTGGAAAAGAAAATCCTAGTGGAAAACTGCCTATGACATTTGTGAGAGAAGTAGGGCAAATACCAATGTATTACAACCATAATAATACAGGTCGTCCAGCACCAGAAAAAGTTATGACCCTAGCAGATATTGAATTGGAAGCTGGTCAGACTTCATTGGGGAATACTTCTTTTTACCTAGACTCAGGAAGAGATCCTTTATTTCCTTTTGGATTTGGATTATCTTATAGTACATTTGAGTATTCTAACCTGAATCTTTCTGCCCAAACCTTAACAACAAATGATATACTAAAAGTTACTGTAGATTTAAAAAATACAAGTAACTACGCAGGTACTGAAGTAGCACAACTTTATGTACGTGATTTATTTGGTAGTATTGTTCGTCCTGTTCGTGAGTTGAAAGGTTTTCAACGCGTAACCCTTCAACCTGGAGAAACTAAGTCGGTTGTATTTGAGCTTCCTATAAGTGAACTTGCGTTCTATGGTCAAGATGGAACAAATAAAGTAGAGTCTGGTGAGTTTAAACTGTGGGTAGGAACAAATAGCAATGCTGATTTGGAATCTTCATTCCAAGTAAAATAATATATCCAATTAATATAGTAAACTTAAGTTAGAGATTTAATTATGAGAAAAAAATTACTATCGTTACTTGTTGCTGTCATTGGTATAGGGCAATTTTCTTTATTTGCTCAAACTAATCAGCCCATTTATTTAGATCTATCCAAGCCTATCGAAGAGCGAGTAGAGGATGCTCTTGTGCGTTTGACACTGGAAGAGAAAGTAGCTCTAGTTCATGCTCAGAGTAAATTTAGTTCTCCAGGTGTACCTCGCTTGGGCATTCCAGAAAACTGGATGACAGACGGTCCTCATGGTATTCGTCCTGAGGTGCTTTGGGATGAATGGACACAGGCAGGCTGGACAAACGACTCATGTATAGCATTCCCTGCTTTAACAGGTTTGGCTGCTACATGGAATCCCAAAATGAGTGCTATCTATGGTAAAGCAATAGGTGAAGAAGCTCGTTATAGAAACAAGAATGTGTTATTAGGACCTGGAGTAAATATTTATCGTACTCCACTGAACGGTCGTAACTTTGAATATATGGGAGAAGATCCATACTTAGCTTCTAAGATGGTAGTACCTTATATTCAAGAAGTACAAAAGAATGGTGTAGCTGCTTGTGTGAAGCACTTTGCAGTAAACAACCAAGAAATAGATCGTCATACGGTTAATGTAAATGTAGATGATAGAGCACTTTATGAAATCTATCTTCCTGCATTTAAAGCTGCTGTACAAGAAGGTGGCGCATGGGCTATAATGGGAGCATACAATAGATATAAAGGTCAGTGGGCATGTCAAAACGAATATCTACTTCAAGATATCCTACGTAAGGAATGGGGTTTTGATGGTGTCGTGGTTTCTGATTGGGGTGGTGTTAACGATACCAAGCAAGCAGCTCTTCACGGGCTAGATATGGAATTTGGTTCGTGGACAGATGGTCTTACTATGAATGTGAGCAATGCTTATGACAAATATTATTTAGCAGTACCTTTTCTTGAAATGCTTAAATCAGGCGAAATTAGTGAAGAGGTATTAGATGAAAAAGTTCGTAATATCTTAAAACTAACATTCCGTACTACTATGAATCCAAACCGTCCTTATGGTTCATTTGGAACAAAAGAACACGGTGATGTGGCTCGTCAGATAGCAGAAGAAGGAATCGTTCTTCTAAAGAATGACAAAAATGTTCTCCCTCTTGATTTGAGTAAAACTCGTAAAATTGCTGTTATTGGAGAAAATGCGATTAAGCATATGACTGTAGGTGGTGGTAGTTCTTCCTTGAAAGCTAAATATGAAATATCTCCTCTTGAAGGTATTAAAAATAGAGTAGGAGATGCTGCTGAAGTAGTTTATGCTCGTGGCTATGTGGGTCATGTAAAGGTAGAACAAGATGGTTTGAAGGGTGGTCAAGATCTCACTGACAATCGCTCTGTACAAGAACTGACAGATGAAGCTCTACAAGTAGCACGTGATGCTGATTACGTTATCTTTATTGGTGGTTTAAATAAGAGTGATTATCAAGATAGCGAAGGGCACGATAGAAAAACTTTAGGTTTACCTTATGGTCAAGATGAGCTTATTGAAAAATTAGCTCAAGTAAATCCTAACTTTGTCTATGTAAACATCTCTGGTAATGCAGTAGCTATGCCTTGGGTTAAATCTGTTCCAGCTATTTTACAAGCTTGGTTCTTGGGCTCAGAAGCAGGTAATGCCATTGCTTCTATCCTTGTAGGTGATACAAACCCTTCGGGCAAGTTGCCATTTACTTTCCCTATCAAATTGACAGATATAGGAGCACATGCACTTCCTGATGCTTATCCAGGTGATGGAGAAGTGTATTATAAAGAAGGTTTATTTGTAGGATACCGTTGGTTGGACAGAGAGAAAATCAAACCTCTATTTGGTTTTGGTCATGGTCTAAGCTATACTTCCTTTGAATATGGTAAAGCAACTACAGATAAAAAACAGATGTCAGAATCTGATAAACTAACCATTTCTATTTCTGTTAAAAATACAGGAAACCGTGCAGGTTCAGAAATTGTACAGTTGTATATCAGCGATAAGAAATCATATCTTCCTCGTCCTGTAAAAGAGTTGAAAGACTTTGCTAAAGTTTATCTTGAAGCAGGAGAAGAAAAAACGATTCGCTTTACAATTGATAAAACAGCTCTTAGCTTCTTTGATGACAAGAAGCACGATTGGGTTGCTGAAGCTGGAGACTTTATAGCTCTAGTGGGTAGCTCTTCAACTGATATTAAGAGTCAAGTGAAGTTTACTTTGAAATAAATTTCACTTCCACAAACATCCTAAAATAAAAACAGCCTATCTAGTTCAGTTTAGATAGGCTGTTTTTATTTGTTTTAATCTCAATAAATATTTAGTAAAAAGGACAATAGGTCTTAGTGTTCATGCTCATCGGCATCCGATGCTGCCTTGTCTATATGCACTGTCCCGTGAGGATGCTCTTGTGGAGCATAAATAGAATATAGTTTTAGCGGTTTGTCGCCAGTATTGATTACATTGTGCCATTTGCCAGCAGGTACAAAGATCGCATCATCTTCACTCGCTGTTCTCTTGTAGGTTAGTTCGTCTTCTTTATCTCCCATTAAAACCTCAGCAGAGCCTTCTTCAATTCGTAGAAATTGGTCGATATCATTGTGAAGCTCCAATCCCACTTCGCCGCCCACTGGAATAGCCATCAGTGTAACTTGAAGATATTCTCCAGTCCATAAAGTTGTGCGGAAGTTTTCGTTTGATAAAGTATAATCGTCTATATTCACAACAAGGGGAGCGGCACCATAATCCTTTAAAACCACATCGGTAGAGGTTTTTGAAATTTCGGGAGAAGGTTCAGCTACTTTTTGTTGAGGAGCATTCTGACAGGCACCTATTACTACTGCCAAAAGAACTAACAGGGATAAATCGATTCTTTTCATAATTCAATATTTTAGTTATTTCCTATTTAAGTAATGTTAATATATTAAATAGATTAATCAATATGAAATATATGATCCATTTCCTTTATTAAGGACTTTATAGTGAGGTGGAAAAGTGGATTTTAAGTCTGGTTGAGAGTACTTGCTTGAATTTTTCAACTTGGTGAAGATGTAGAGTGTGGAATAGAGTCCGATTATCGTCTGAGAAGAATCATATAATTCCGCTATCTTCTTAAATATCAACTCTTATTTATGAGTTATGTACCCGTTAAAGATACTTACTCTCAAAAGTAAAATCCTTAAATCAAGCTTTGAAATGCAATTTTAAACTGAGAATAGGAGGTTGTTAAAATAGTAAAATTATATGTCAATATGTTTTCTATCTCAACAGAATGATTTACTTTTGGTAGTAATCTAATACGCCATATACATCTACACATGGAAAACACGCTAGTCTGCACTGACACCGTTTCTTCTTATCGACGTATAATGTATGCTATTAGCTTCACCTATATAAAAGGTGGCTAAAGGAATTGTATCCTTTCTAGCAAATATTCTTATACATAATTCTCTTTTACTATCGGTTTTTGAAAGTTATTACTGATTCATTTTTTGGTACCGAGAATAAAAGGTTCAGAGGCGAGGCAACTTTACTCTGGCTCATACTTGATTCATAAGATGAGAAACGAATAAAGGAATTGTGGAAGATGTGCATAGAGCAAGAATTCTGGGATGTATAGTCGTATTGATTAATGTGTTTTATAGTTGAATAGATCGTAATGAGTGTTTTTACCAAACTTCCGTACACTGTTTGGTAAAACACGACATTGCAACTTCATGACAAGCTAATACGATTACTTCATACAAAAAGAGTAATCACCCTTATTTTTATTCCTGAATCTTTATGATATAGGGTTGCTTCGTTTATATCTTTGCATATAGATGAAGCAACTTTTTTATTTAAAATGATATGCAAAATATAATCCCCTTTAGCAGCCCCGATTTTAGTAATATATGTACCCTATGGGAAAACTCGGTGCTCGCTACACACCACTTTCTGGCACAAGAAGATTTTGATTACTATAAAGAAATGATTCCCGATTATTTCTCCCAAGCTACCTTATATGTGTATCAAGATGGAGATGTGATCAAAGGTTTTCTTGGAGTTAGTGAAGATAATATTGATATGCTTTTTGTTGATCCAGCTTACTTAGGACAAGGAATAGGTAAGGCACTATTACTCTATGCCCTCAATGAGCTAGGAGCGCAGAAAGTAGATGTAAATGAGCAGAATGCCCATGCCTATCAGTTCTATCAACACTTTGGCTTTGTCGTCGTTTGTCGTTCAGAGATTGATGATATGCAGAAGCCATATCCTATTTTACATTTAGAGCTAAAGAATAGGTACGGAGCAATTCAGGGTGCAGCGATAGAAATAAAAAAAGAGGAAAGTATCTAAGATGCTTTCCTCCATTCAATGCAACAAAGTGGCCATTCAAAGTTTAGGTTTATGCGTGGTAAATTATAAATCTTAAATGCACATATAACATTATTTTATGTACGAAAATCAAGAACGTTTCTTGGGTTTTATCTTTTTAAATAAATGTCCCTGTAAAACGTTGTTTCCTTATTATCACAATAAAGAGAGATTATTAAGGTTTAGGTTTATCAAAAACGGAATCACTTTTTATCTAATATGTAGTTAAACATATTTACATATTATTTGGTTCAAGAAATTAAGATTTATCTTTTACTACACTCGTAATTAATCGTGTTTTCTTTGCTTTTATGTAAATACATCCCACTGTAAACGCTACAATAGCTGGAATAACCCAACTCAGTTGGAGAGAATAAAGTGGAAGTTTTTCTATGGCCTTTGTTATTAAGGGTATTTGAATGCCCAATTCACTCAACCCATTTAATATACTTACTATACCAGTGGTGTAAACCGTGATTTTATATACAGCTTGTTCGCCATTGAATAGAGAATCGGCAATGACTAAAAGTATCATTACAATTGCTACGGGGTAGAGTGCTGTTAGTATTGGACCACTATAATTTAAGATAGCATCTAACCCAACATTGGCTAGGAGTAAGCTACATACAATCCAGATTCGTACCCAGCCTTTGTATGAAAACTTCTTTGTCCAAGTTGCAAAATACTGCGCTGAAGAAGTGGTCAGCCCGATACAAGTTGTCAGGCAAGCCAACATAAATATACCGGCTACCAAAATAGCCCCAAATGAGCCAAATAAATGGTTGGAGGCAGCATTTAATATTTGTGCTCCATTGGTGGTTTGCGGGTATAAGCTAATACTCGTTGCCCCAAGATGAGCTAGCATCATATAAATTCCAAAAAGAAGTGCTCCAGCCAGAACTCCTGTTTTTATAGTAGAGTGGATAACGGCTCTTTCTTCTTTGATATGAAAAGAATGAATCACCATAGCTATAACTAATCCAAAATTGAGAGCTCCCATTGCATCCATAGTCATATATCCTTCAATAAAACCAGAGATGTAGGGATTTGAAGCGTATTCGGCTTGTGGCTGAATGGGAGATCCCATTGGATTAATAAGTGAGCAGATGAATAGGAGTACCATCATAACGAGCAAAATTGGACTGAGGTATTTTCCTACTCGCTCTGCCATTTTCATAGGGTTTAGGCATAGCCAGTATGTGGTTGAAAAAAATAACAATGTAAATACAAATAGTGCCGATCGAGAGGCAAAACCTTCGGGCAGATTGGGAGCTATCCCTATTTCAAAAGGAACAGTACCTGCTCTAGGAATCCCCATAAGAGGGCCCATAGAGAGGTATATGATAATAGTAAATAATGTGGCAAACCAAGGACTTACTTTCTTTCCCATATTGATTAACCCTTTTGACTTTGCTACTGCAATGACACCCAATACAGGTAAGACAACGGCTGTGATGCTAAAGAATAGCATAGAGGAGTACATACTTGTTCCAGACATCTTACCAACCATAGGAGGAAAGATTAAGTTACCTGCTCCAAAAAAGAGTGAGAATAACATTAAGCCTACCATCCAAAATTGTTTTGTCGAAAGTTTGTTCATTTTTACTAATATCTATTGAGTTCCTAATTGCTTGTTTTTTTGAATGGGATGCAATGTAACAATTATTAATTTAAAGAACCAAATTATTTATAGTCTAAATAAAAAATAGCTTAAAAACTATTGTTTTATAAGTTTTATATGCATTTATCTTATAAGTATACACTTATTATACTCTCCTGTAATCCTCCTTTACATCTCTATAAATCACTCTTTCTGTATAGAAATAAGAACTTATATCGCAGTATATCCTTATCTACTACTAAAAAGAAGAAATGATTATGATCTATTTTACTGATCATCAGAGTGATAAACTAAGTAGTGTCTTCTAGGGGTAAGTTGCTTGTACAGAAAAGAATAGAGCAGAGGAGGGCTCACTCGAACAGTTATTTTCTTCAAATCAATTGGAGAGTCCCTATAAATTTAGTAATTATGTATAGTTGAGGGATAATAATACCCATTATACCGTTCAATAAAACTTTTAATCTATGAGTAAACCAAATAAACTATCTTCTTACAACTGGGTGGATATGATTATCCTTGCCGTATTTTTAGCACTTATCATCTTTGTTCCCGAAAATAATCCTTACCGAGATATAATAAGTATTGGTTTTGGTGTGTATGTTACTATAACCCTCTCGGTACACATGTTGCGAAATGTAATAGAGAGGGGGGCAGATAAGCATGTGGTAACTTATGTTTATATGATTGCTTTCATTGCAGCCTTAATCTTTGCTGTCTCTATGTTCTATTTGTATCAGTACATAACTAAATAGGTGCTTGGTGCAGATCATCCCCATATGGGGTCATTATTCTTACTACTTTTACTTTGAAATGAATGCTTATGAAGAAGTCT
>NZ_DYYK01000096.1:0-10806 GCF_020741705.1 Bacteroides coprosuis | reverse complement strand
AACTAAATAAAACTGTATCTGTTTTATGCAGTAAAGACTAAGCCTGCAGCACCCAAGTATCCAGCTTTGTTGCCCAAAACGGCTGGCTCAATGTGGGTACTAAAAGCGCAGTCTGCCATGCAATACTTATTGGCAGCCTCACGGATTTTATTCATATAGAATTCTCCCGCTTCGGATAAACCTCCACCAATGACTACTTTTTGAGGACTGAAGATATTGACAAAACCAGCAATAGCATGACCAATGAAGTCGCAGTTCTCATTTAAACTAAATACAGCTTCTGGTTCGCCTGCATGGTATTGTTGTACAATATACTTTCCATTCACCCCCTCGGGTACAGGTTTATTGTTTTTTTCTAGTTGTTTTTTATAACGACGCACCAATGCAGAAGCAGAAGCATATTGCTCAAAGCAACCACGAGAACCACAAGCACAGTCTTCCCCATCTGCTATAAGAGGGAAATGTCCTAGTTCGCCACCTCTATTGCGGTATCCACCATAGAGTTTGCCATTGATAATCATTGCTCCACCTACTCCTGTACCTATTGTTAAAAAGATAACATCAGTACATCCTTTAGCTGCACCAAAGGTCGCTTCTGCTAATCCCATAACATTAGCATCATTATCTACATATATCGGAAGATCGTATGCTTCACGTAATAACCTTGCTAAAGGCACTTGTTCCCAACCTTTTAGGTTTTCGGCACCTCCCATGACGGTTCCCGATATCGTATCTATAATACCTGGAGAGCCTATGCCTAAACCATAGACCTCCAAGTTGTTTTCACGGGAATATCTTAGGGTGTCATCAATGGCTACTTTAAGCTGTTCAATGATTTTTTCGGCAGACTCATCTGCTTTACTTGGAAGAATTCCTTCGTAAAGAGCCTTACCTGCTTTATCTACCAAAGCATACTTAATAGCTGTACCCCCTAAATCAATTCCTATTACATTTTTCATTTATCTAACTCTTTTGAATTAAACACGTTCTACCCAAATAGGAGAACTCCAACCCCATTGATTATCACGTTGACGAACACGTACGTAGTAATAATCTGTCTCTTGTTCGGGAGTTTCATCTAACATAAAGTGTTCGAACTCGAATGCATCATGAGGAATAGCTCTGTGGAACTGGATTGCTTCACTTAACCAACCGTTCATGAATTGAGTCTTAGTACCTTCAAGTAGTTCTGCTAATGAGTATTTGAATGTCTGACCATTGAAGTTGAGTGTAAACTTACCTTTTTTAGGCATAGTTACATCTAAGATTACAGCTTGTGTAGCAGGAGATGTTGTATTTGGGTTCTTGGTAGTAAACATTTCTAGCTCACAGCCCTTTTCATTTTGATTAATGATTTTGTTAATCAAAGTTGGAGCTTCTTTTACACCTTCTTGAGGAGAAACAAAAGGAGCACCACGGAAACATGGAGAGATATTATTGATTACACCATCGCTAATCTTGATATCACCATTCCATTTTACTGCTTCTTCAAAACGGTTCCAACCGAACTCAAATTTCACTTTTGCACGAACTACATCGCCTTCTGGATTTTGAGGAGTCAATGGTCCGCTGATACGACCCACCGTACGACCATTTTTAACGATATCTACATAGTCAATAGCACTTTCACCTTGTACATTTAAGTAGATACGACGTTGGTTACCACGAGTAATATCACCAATTGTTGCATCGTTAATACGGAAATCAATTAAGATTCTATCTCCTGTAACACAACAAGTCTTACGGTTTTCAAGTGCATTCCAAAGTGAATCACGATCAAGCCCTTCAGCCAAAACACCTACTCTACCATCGCCGTAGCTACCTGGGTAACCAGCGTGTTGATCGGTAGAACCCATAATACCAAACTTATGACCTTGGTTTAAGCCATACATAATAGTACCTTCCCAATGGCGAGGACCCATATCGTGTAGATAAGGATAATCTCCTAAATCACTTTCAGCCAAACCATGGCGAGAATACATTTCAACAAAAGGAGTTTGTCTTCCTTCAGAGAAGAAATCCCAGTTGTAACCTCTATATCCTTCTTGGTAACCCATGTGGTGAGGAGTAATAAAGGTTTTGGTATCTTTCAACTTATCTTTTAAATCTTCTACAGAAGTACATTCTACAAGAGGTGCATCCATATCGTAGTTTAGCACTACGTGGTCACCATGTTGCATACTGTGGCACTCGTATGATAAGAAAGTGATGAAATCTTTGCTATTGAATTTTTCATTCATTTTGGTATAGCGATCCCATCCTCCAGCACGTAAGCGGCGGAATGCACTTTCGTGGTACTCAATAACCCACTCTAAACGAGGATCACCTTTTCCTGGAATATCTGGCCACATAGCATGTGGGGTAACAGAAACGAAATCAAGTTGCTCACGAGCAGCTTCATACGCTTTGTCCAAATCACCATGACCATAAGTTAGGTTACAATGGTTGTGTAAGTCACCCCAGTAGTACTTCAACTTAGAAGCATCAATAGGAAATTTTTCTCCAGAAGTAACCTTACCTACTACTGGCTTTTTTTCTTCGAAGCAACCGCTAAGTACGCTTCCAGAAAGAGCTAGTCCTGATAAAACTACCCCTGACTTCTTAAAAAACTTTCTTCTATCCATTTTATCTTATTTGTATAAATTCTTAGTCGATGATTATTGAATGGTGTCGTTGTATTGAACACGTAGCTCATCCAAGCGAACTTTTAAGTGATTTTGAATCTCTTTCACATCAGCCTTACCATAGATATTATTCATTTCATGAGGATCATTTTCAAGATCATACATCTCCCACTCATTGATATCATTGTAGAAATGAATCAATTTGTAACGATCGGTACGAACCCCATAATGACGTTTTACACTATGTTCTGCTGGATATTCAAAATAGTGATAGTACACAGCATCTCTCCAACCTTCGGGTGCTTTACCTTCATTTTGGAAGATAGGTAACAAGGAAGTTCCTTGGATATCATCTTGTTTTTCTACTCCTGCCAAATCTAGGAATGTAGGAGCAAAATCCACATTCATAGCAAAAGCTTCAGCCTTTGTTCCTGCCTTGATCAATTTAGGATAACGCATAACAAGAGGCATTCTTTGACATTCTTCGTACATGAATCTCTTATCAAAGAAACCGTGTTCTCCTAGGAAGAAGCCTTGATCGGATGTGTAGATAATCAGTGTATTATCCAACTCTCCTGTTTCTTCAAGATAATCCAAAAGCTTACCAATACCTTCATCTACAGCCAATGTAGTTGACATATAATCACGCATATACGATTGGAATTTCTCACGAACAAGTTCTTTTTCAGTCATCTTCGTGTTGCGGAACTTATGAATTCGTTCGGCATATACTTCGTTCCAACGTTTCTTGGTAGATTCAGGCATTCTGTTGTACACGCCTTGGAATCTCTTATCGGGGAAATCATTACTCGCTAATTCTTCTTCAGTAGCCAGTTTTAAATCCCAATAATCAGTGAGCGTATTAGCAATATTACAGTCTTGTTCTTTCGGCGCTTTGCTACGAGTAGCATAATCGTCAAACAAATTGAATGGCTCTGGAAAAGTAACATCATTATAATATCCCAAATGTCTTTCGGCAGCCATCCAGTTACGGTGAGGTGCTTTATGATGTACCATCATCGCAAAAGGTTTATTTTTATCTCTTTGCTCCTTTAAATAGGTAAGAGCCTTATCGGTAATAATATCGGTAGCATACCCTTTTTCAACAATATCTTTTCCATTTTCAAGAAAATCGGGATCGTAGTAATCTCCTTGTTCATGCTGACCCGTTAGGATAGAATAGAAATCGAATCCTTGAGGTTCAGAAATCAAGTGCCATTTACCAATAATAGCTGTTTGATATCCATTTTCTCTTAATAGTTTTGGGAAAGTCTTCTGACTACCATCAAATACTTGAGAGTTATCGGTAAAGCCATTGATATGACCAAATTTACCTGTTAAGATACAAGCACGTGAAGGTCCGGAAAGAGCATTGGTAACAAAGCAATTATCAAAACGAGCTCCTTCATGGGCTATACGATCAATATTAGGAGTATTAGCAAACTCACTACCATACGCACTTATCGCTTGCGTGGTATGGTCGTCAGTCATAATAAATAGAATATTAGGACGTTTTACTTCCTCCTGTGCCGGTTTTTGAGAACAGGCAGTAAGAGTAAGAGGTACTAATGGTAAATAGTTTAGAATTTTTTTCATTGATACTATTTTGTGTTTGAATTTTAGTTTACATCGTCGCAATTAGAAGTAACTCTTCTAAGCATTTTATCATCTGTTTTTACAGCCCAATCGTAAAGCTTAGCGCGCATCTCTTGCTTAATTTCATCATACGCCTTTACAGGAGCCAAGTTTTGCATTTCTAACGGATCATTCTCCAAATTGAATAGTTGCTCTGCATTCTTGAACTGACGATACACTACATATTTATGCTTCTCTCCTATCACTGCCCAACCACGAGTTTCCACTCCATCTAAGAAGGTTTCTACATATACTTCGTCATGATGTTTAATTGTTTTTCCTTCGATAAGTGGACGGATACTCTTTCCAAATCTTTGATCATGATTTTCTCCTGCACCCGTGATATCACAAATGGTTTGGTATAAATCGAGATTGGTACTGATTAGAGCAGTCTCATTTACCTCACCTTTGAACTTGCTCTTTGGAGGTTTTACAATGAAAGGAACATTGGCAATCTCTTCTTGTAAAACTCGTTTTTGATTGGCACGATGTGCTCCTACACCATCTCCGTGATCACTCATAAAGATGATTAAGCTGTTTTCATATAAGTCATTACTTTTCAGTACATCTACCAACTTTACAATTTCTTTATCTACTCTTTCTACAAAGCGATAATAAGCATAGATGTATTTTCTCCAGTCGTCATCTGTATATCTTTCTGTAGGATAAGAACGAGGTACAAAATGACGGTGCAAGGTAATTGCCTCTGGATAGTAAGCAGGAACACTTGCATTCATCGGTAGAGGAGGATAATTATCTTTCTCCTTATCTATATCTAGCTTACCATAATGAAGAGCCTCTTCACGAGCAAACTCACAAGTTTCATGAGGATTCAAGAATGAAGCCACATAGAAGAGCGGTTTATCGTATTTCTTTTCTAAGAAAGGCTTACTCTTTTCTACTAATACACGATCGTCCATATCGCATACCTTTGTAAAACCTGTACCCTCTTCAGGTAGATTAATTTCTAATGGAGCATGCCACTTTCCTGCATATAAGCATTCATAACCTGCATTTTTGGCAACATTTCCCATAGAGTTAGCCAATTCTTCTGCACTGATATCTCCTACTGAGTTATCTTTAACTCCTAGTTGAACCGGCATTTTACCAGTTATCATACTCGCACGAGAGGGTCCACTTAATGGATAACTAGCATAAGCACGGGTAAAACGAATACCATCTTGTGCCAAACCATCAATCCCAGGGGTAGATACATAAGGATTTCCGGCACAACTCAATGCGTTGGCTGTATGCTGATCGGTCATTATCAAAATGATATTGGGCTGAGTTTGCTTCTCTGCCTTGGGCTTTGCCATAGCAGGAGCAACTTGTAGGAGGCTTGCCCCTCCTACCATTATAGATAATAGTTTGCTTGTATTTGTCATTACTGAATAGGGGTATTTAGATTGTAAGTATTTCCATTAAATTCTACATGGATAGCTCCATCAACATATTCTGCTTTAATTTCGCCTACTGCATCAGCAGATTTTGTAGGGATAAGCACTGTAATAAATTGTACGGTAGCATCTGTAGTTTTTTCTGCAGTAAAAGAAAACGCATCACGTTCTGCTTTTTGACGATAAGCATAAGACACCCAACCTTCTTGTTTTTCCATTTTCAAATCGGCTGGACCAAAACTTTGAACTACTAAGTTATTACCATCTGTAAAAGGTGTAGCTACTTTATGATTGGCATAATCAGCTATCATATCGCCTTCCAAGAAATTAAAGTGAAGAGCTACATCGCCCTTAGCTGTTCCTATCGCCTCATCAAAGATTACAAAGAACTTCTTCTCTACAAAAAAGAAAGTACGGCGGTGGTTTAGTTCAGGATAACTTGTATTTTCTACAGTCAACACATCGGTTGTAGGTGTAGCACTCCAGAACAAGCACTTGGAGTTGCTGCTTAAATTTTCGCCATTCAAAGAAAGTGTATTATGCACTTTTGTTTGACGGAACCATTCACGTTGTTTCAGCACTTCTTCGCTTCCTCCATATACATAGCTACCACTATCGGGGAAGAAATTACGTTCGTTTATATAAAGTTCGAAAGTTCCATTATCGGGTTGATTGTGCCAGTGAGCAGCAGGACCAGCTTTGACATCCATCTGAATAGAACTAGGTGTCCAGCCATTGCGGAATACATAGAATCCTGAATCCTGAAAAGCTTTAGATAGATAACTTGAAGCTTTTCCTTCTTTGCCCTCTGTAGCAAAGTAAAGGATGTTTTCATCCTCAGGGAATAGTTTAGCAAATTCTTGATAATTAGCTATCAAAGAATTGGCACTCCCCATCTTTGCATCACTAAATAGTGGGTTGGTATAATTGGGGTAATACATATTCATAGTAACCACAATCATATCATGAATGATTTTTGAATAGCTAGCAGGGAACTCATCAGCAAAACCATTAACCTGAGCCATGCGAAGTGCTTTGGAGAAGATATTGATAGCAGCAAGATGATAACCTAAGTCTAACTCGTACTGACCACCATCTGCAAAAACCTGTTTGTCTATTTCGTCATTCAAAATTTGAATGCCACTGGCTCTCCATTTTGAGGCCTCTTTAAATTCAGGAAAACTAGTTCCTGCATAAAGAACTCGTTGTGCTTCAAATAGGAGGTGATTTCCTTGAGCAGAATAATTGGAAAGAATATGCTGTGCATGACTTTCATAATTCACTAAGAATTGAGTTAAGAAAGCAGGAGTAAAATGTTTGGAGTTGATAAATAGCATAAACTGAGCAATCTGATCTTGCAGACGATGACTCACTTCTAAAGCACGCCAAGCAAAAGCAGAATTGGGTAAGCTCTCTACGTCCGCTCCCACTTGCTGACGATTGATAAAGTCTTCCAATGGATTCTTTTTTATCCAATCCATATATTGAAACACCCATTCTTTTGCATATTTTTCATCTTTGGAAGTGTAGTAAACTTTACCCATAGGCTGCCACCACTTAGTACGATGCAATTGCCAACGAAGTTCATTATCTTTTACTGGCCAATAGGTCCAATCAATATTGTCTCCATAAAAATAAGAGGGTTGATAACCTTTGTGTGCAAAGAAAACATGTTTAAGGGCATCATCAGCCCATTTTTGTTCTGTGGCATTCACAGAAATTTCTTTTAAATTGAGATCGGGATGAGTAAAATTAGTTCGGGTACGATAGTAAGTTAAAAGATGCTTTGCTGCAGACTCCAACTTTCCCTTTTCGTATTCCTTCTTCACTTTTTCGAGCCCTTTACGATTCAAATCTAGCAACTCGAATGCCTTTGGATTGACTTGTATTTGTGCTGAAAGAAAAGCACTGCTTAGACAAGCCAACAATACGAATAAATATTTTTTCATAGTACAATTAAAAAATTAGTTGTCATAAAAATATAGTAGTCTCATAATTATTGAATTAATACAATATTACTCAAAATACCTCCTACCTACTTTCAACTCTGTTTTTGATAAAAGAAAAGCTGTATCTATCTCTTTAAATATTGTTGAATAGAATTACACAAATGTGTTTTTGACATTATAAAGCCCTGATACGAGGCTTTGAAGCCATACATGATAAAAACGGAGTTTCGAAAGTCTATTTTTCTTTTTTGAGTAAGCTAAATGGGTTGCAGCTCACATTACTTCTCATTCTTTGCATAAAAAAGGGGAAGAAACTTTCGCCTCTTCCCCCTTGAAACACGCCTCGAATAAAAAGCATATTTCTCCTTTAATTAAACAAATTAATCCTCAATCGTTTTCTTTTACTAATACTTATTGATTCTTTATAATACCCCAAAAAATTCACTAACGCCTAACTGGGTATTTTCTTTTTTACCGAAATGGATTTGTTTTATAAATAAGGTATGTGATATTCTGCACTAAATATCTTGAAGTGCATTTCTTTTGCATCGGCATCCTCTTGATTTAACCAAACAATACGAGATGCTGCTGGAGCTTTTTTGTTGGGGAATATCACAGTAACAAATTTCACACTTGATTCTGATGCTTGCTTCTTATAACTAAATGCATAAGCATCTCTTTCTTTATATTTATTATATTCATAAGATACCCTACCTACAGATTTCTGCATAGAAGTACCCTCGGGAGCATAGCAGCGAAGTGCTACGTTTTTATTATCAAAAGTGGTTGCAGCATAGAAGTTCTTTTCATTAGAGGTAGTTTCTCCTTCTACAAAATTATAGTGGATAGCTACATCACCTTCTGCATTACCTATTGCTTCATCTAAAATCACAAAGAATTTTTTCTCAACAAAATAAACAGTTCTACGGTGCTTTAAGTTGGGGTAACTTTCATTTTCTATAACTAGATAATCTGTTTTTCCTTCTCCTTCGGCATTCCAAGCTACTAGCTTAGGTTGAGAGTTGACATTCTTACCATCTAGAGTTAAAGTATTGTGTACTTTTGTCTGACGGAACCAGTTTCTATCTTGATTGGCTGCTTTATCTCCTCCATAAGAGTATGCACCACTATCTGGGAATAGATTCTGACCTTGATACCAAAGTTCAAAAGTTCCATTATCGGGTTGATTGTGCCAACCTGCTTTGGGTGTGTTTTTAACAACCATCTGGATTACACCTTTACTCCAATCGTTACGAAATACATAGAACCCTGATTCCTTAAACGCTTTTGAAAGATAATTGGGATGTGCACCTTCTTGACGAGATTCTGAAGCAAAGTACATCAATTCTTGATCATTAGGGAATAGGTCCAACCAACCGTTGTAGTTTCTTTTCATTACAGCTGAAGAACCTTGTCTGCCATCACTAAACAAAGGAGCAATATCATTTGGATAATTGGTATTGTAGGTTACCGTAATCATCTTTCTAATGATGTCTTTGTACGATTGTGGGAATACGCTTGCCTTATCATTTAATGTAGCCACACGCAATGCTTGATAGAAAATATCAATTGCAGCTAAGTGATAACCTAAGTCCATCTCATAGTGCATTCCATCTGCATACACCTGCTCTTCAATCTGCTCATTCAATTTTGTAATACCACTATTCAACCAAGTATCTGCCTCTTTTAACTCTGGGAAACAAATACCAGCATACATCATTCTTTGTGCTTGGAATAGCAAGTGATTTCCTTCTGGAGTATAATTTTTCAAGATATAGTTGGCATGGTTGGCATAGTTTATCAAGAATTCTGTAAGGAATGCAGCAGTAAAACTTTCTGCATTTAAGAATAATTGAAACTGAATAATTTGGTCTTCTATACGATGACTTACTTCGAGTGGACGCCATGTAAAGTCGTAATTGTCTTTATTAGGACGAGCACCTACATTTACCATATCTTCAGTGGGCATCGGGTTTTTCTTAGCCCAATCTTGATATTGGAAAACCCACTCTTTAGCATACGCTTCATTTTTAGTGGTGTAGTACACTTTTCCCATTGGAACCCACCAATACATACGGTGTAGCTGCCAACGAATTTCATTGTCTTTCTTTGGCCAATAAGTCCAATCAATTTCCTTTTCGCCAGTTTCTTCATTCAGTCTATCGTAGCAAAGAGGATCAAATCCTTTTACAGATTGAAAGATATGTTGCATACCATTATCTGCCCAAAGCTGATCTTGATCGGAAACTGTTACGTTATTAATATCAAAAGAAGGATGAACAAAAGCTTTTGCTTGTCTGTAATATTCCAATAATCTTTCTGCTGCTAAATCATAATTCTTAGCATCTACAGCCAATTTTACTTGTTCTAAACCAGCTCTATCTAAATTAAGCATTGCAAATGCTTTTACTCGAACACCATTTTCGGTTACTAGATCTTCGTCAATAGTGCCTTTATCTTCTTCCTTGTCACCCCCTGTTGGATCTTCCGTTGAAGGGTCTTTTTGCACATCTTCCAATTTTACATTGTCGCCCGAACAAAAAGCAAAGCCTATACACAGGAAAAATAGGACACTAAGTGTAAACGTTTTTCTAAACATTTCTTAAAATTAAAGGTTAATAAATAGATTCACTTACATTGAAAAAAGGATGGGTTTTCTCCTTCTTTTTAACATTGCAATATTAAGTATTCTACCCCTAGCACTGTTGCACGATAGTACAATAATTGATTTATTATGCACTAACTAATCTCAAAATTGTATATTGAAATTATAAATTTGTCCACAACCCCTATCAAAACAGTCTAGAGTGGGCTATTGAGCACATTAAGAACCCTTCCTTACAAAGTGATTTTTATACAAAAAAAGAAGAAAAAGGAAAAGAGAGAGGGAAAACAACTCGTTCATCCAAAGGTATAGACAGCAAAAGATCTGCTCTTTTAAAACAAACTTTTTAGATTGCCAACTTGTTCTTCTCTTAGGGTGATAAGCAAATTATAAGCAATAAAGATTTGCTAATTAGAGAAATAGGACGTAAATTAATGATATCAAAACTAAACTCCTACTATCTATACCTACCCTTGACAATTCATCAAGATAAATTCTTGATCTAGGAGGTTTGAACACCCTCTTAAGACTATAAACCTAACTTGCACAACAAACGATGAAGAAGAATATTAATAATTTAAAGGATAAGAACTGTG
>NZ_DYYK01000095.1:0-20575 GCF_020741705.1 Bacteroides coprosuis | reverse complement strand
TTGAAAAACTCATCAGGGATTAAATCTTCGGTTTTCATAAATGTTTAAGTTTTTTATTAAACAACAACGGCTTGAGTTATTTTGTTACCCAAGCCGTTGTTTTAACTTACACACTTGATGAGAGGGTGTCTGGAAATATGTTTAGCGTAATGGCTGCAAGTGCCTTTTTACCATTCCTTCCTATGCTACCCATTCATCTACTTGTTCAAAACCTACTTTATGATATGTCTCAAACTACTATTCCCTTTGATACGATGGACTCGGAATACCTAAGAACACCTAGAAAATGGGATGCATCAGATCTTAAAAAATTCATGTTGTACATTGGACCTATCAGTTCAATATTTGATATTTTAACGTTTGCTCTTTTATGGTACGTATTTGCATACAATTCTCCCGACTCTCAAGCCTTTTTCCAATCTGGATGGTTTGTTGAAGGGCTATTATCGCAGACATTAATCGTACATATGATACGTACTCGTAAAATTCCATTTATACAAAGTAATGCATCATGGCCTGTTACTAGCTTGACATTTTTTATTATGGGCATCGGGGTAATTCTCCCATTCACGGGCATAGGATCAAGCATAGGACTAGTTCCTCTACCTTGGAGTTATTTCCCATGGCTGATAGCTATCTTGATAGCTTATTGTGTACTAACTCAGTTGGTAAAACAGTGGTATATTAAGAGATTTGATGGATGGTTATAACAAATGTGTGAGGAACTTAGTGGTGGATATTTATTGTAATAAAACACTTTGGATGATATATACTATTTAGCTTAAGTGGATATTATATCGTTTCTATGACTAAGGTATGTTATCATCATGACACCGACAAGAGAATACTTTGACACCGATATGATAAGAACATATCGGTGTCAGAATATCACCATAACTAGATGAACGTATGATATTGAAGCTCTCTTAAAATAAGCTCTACAGCCCTATTCTTAATAGTATATAGATTTGCCAAGAATATCATAGGCCTTACTAGCATTCATCCTATTCCGTTGCAGTAAAGTTTAAAGTATAATTTTACTAAACCTTTAAAATCAATAATCATGAAACTATTTGTATTTATCTTATTATACATTATTGGTTCTATTGTTTTAATGGCATATCAAATAAAGTACAATAAGGAACGTAAGAATTCAAAAAAGAAAAAGTGATGAAACTCGTAATCAATACCAAAGTAAAAAGGAGATGCCTATTCTAGCTTCTCCTTTGTACTTTGTATCTTTTTAAAAACACACCAAATGTATTGCTTAACTCTTGAGCATAATTTAAAAAGTCAATCTAAACCCTGTATTTAAATTGAAATTAAAAGGTTTCTCACTTCGAATGGTTTCATAATCTGTACCATCCTTAAAATAATAAGAAACACCTGGTTCTAAATAAAAGCCGAAATTCTTAGTTATGGCTACTTGTCCACCTAACCCACCTTGTAATGAAAACTGTGGTCTTGTAGGTCTTTGACTCTCTCCATCAACTGTACCCGACACACACAACTCAATAGCGCCACCTCCCACTGCATATAGGGAGAATCTATTTTGTTCCCAAAATGTCCAATTTAACTTTATAGGAACTCCAAGATAGTGGAACTTTTGTTTATAAGAACGTAGCGTATTTACTTCGGAAACACTAGATGATAGATATGTATACATTAGCCCCGACTCCAAAGCAAGATTCTTGGCAATTCCCTTACGAAAACTCAACCCTACGGAGATTGGTTGATTATGTTTGTATTCTTTCGTTTTAACCTCTTTTTCGGCATACGGAACTCCATTCACAATTTTATATTTGTTACCATTTTCACGCTGCAAAGAAGAAGAAGTTGCAAAGCTTTCTATACTTACTTCTTGCAATACACGAGTTGTTCCTTCTCCATTAACACCACCAATGTTTCCACCACTACCTACACCTATTCGTACATCCGAATTAGAATGATAGTCTTTTTTAGTTTTAATAAATGCACTATAATCTACATTTTCATATAAGTTATCATATTTTCGAGGCTTAACATCTGTAGTTTCTGACTGATTCTCTACCTGCTTATTTTCATTTACTTCATCAGTCACTTTATCCTCAGAATCTATTACTGAAGTACTTTCTACAGTTTCTGTATCAGCAGACTTCTGCATTACTTTTATATCTTCTTGTGTCAAAGCTGAAGCCATCAAAACAGGAGTGTTCTGTTTCACTTTCGCAGTTTTTGCTTTTTGAGTACCAGCTGATAAAGTGTTTTTTGGAGTAACTATCGCTTCTACTTCCTTATCAGAAGGAACAGATTCAGCTGTGAGCGATTCCTCTTCCTCTGGATATTCCAAAGGATTATCTATTTTTACTTCTTGTGCTACATAAGATAATTCATTATCCATTTCACCATCTTGTGTGGTTATCAAGAAAACCCCATAAGAAAGTACTCCTGCCAATAATGCGGCAGCCATAGCCCACCATTTCTTATAAGGATACATAGGAACAACTTTCTCCTTTTGTTGCACCATATCCTCTGCAAGATCAGCCTCTATCTCCTCCCAGATAAAAGCAGGAGCTTGCTCCTCATAAGCATCTATTTTATCGGCTAATTTATCTAACCATTTATCTTTTCTATCCATAATCTACACATTCTTCTTTAAAACAATGAAACGGATTTTATTTCCCTTGTTCATCCATCCACTCATTTATGCGCTCTGCCAAGGTCTTTTTAGCTCTAAAAAGCTGTGAGGCAGATGACCGCTCATTAATACCTAAAATTTCACCTATCTCTCTATGTGATTTTTTTTCAAGTACATAAAGGTTAAATACAGTTCTATATCCATCAGGCAAATCCTTTATAAACTGGAATAATACCTTTTGAGGTATAGAATCTATATCATTATCATTAGGTTCATCATTTTCAGGATCTGGAATTTGTTCTAATTCAATTTCCTGTCCTATTTTTTTCTTGTCTCGCAAATATTGAAGTGATGTGTTTACCATTATTCGATCCATCCACGCACGAAGCGAACCTTCACCCCTCCATGTGAACTTTTCAAATGAACATAAAATTTTAATAAAACCGTCGTGTAGTAAATCTTGTGCTGTATCGCGGTCGCCAGAATATCTTATACAAATAGCATAAAGCCTATTTGCATAAAGCTCATAAAGCTCCTTCTGCGCTCGAGCATCCCGCTTTTTGCAAAGATTGCTAAGCTCTAATTCTTCCATCTATGAACACGTGTTTATTAATTAAATGCATGACCTCTTAATATACTGCATGAGATTACAAATAAAAAAATAATATAAATCAAATGCAGTAAATCGAAGGTAATCACGTTTTACCAATAAAAGGAATAAATTATGAAAAATTCTATTAAATATGCAAAAAGTTTTATTTTTCTGTTTATAATAATCTTAACACAAAGTTGTTTAAACAGCGACGACAATTATGAGTATGTACAATTTGGTACGGTACAAATGTTGGACAATGCCGATCAAGGTAGTTTATTCTTCTTGCTTGACAGTAACCAAGCATTATATCCTAAAAATCCTGGTGCTGTAGCTAGTTTGGATTTACAAGATAAAGACAGAGTGTTTGTTCAATTTACCGATTTAGAAGAAAATCATGAAAAGTATGATTTATATGCAAACATACAAATAGTACAGAAGCTAAGAACAGAAACCATCAAGTTTGTAGAGAACGAAGAACAAACTGAAGATCTTCTTGAATCTAGTGATGCTATCAATATCGTTGAAGCATATGTTGTTAATAATTTTCTAAACTTAAAATACACCTATAAAGGTGGAAGATTGGATAGTAAAGAACACGACATATCAATATATGCAACCAAAGAGATATCAGAAGAAACACGATCAAGTACAACTTTAGAGCTTATTCTTACGCATGATGCAAAAGAAGATAAAGGGAATAGAAATGTAAATGGCGTAATAAGTTTTCCTCTTGATAATATTCAAAATCTAATTAATAACAAGAATGAAATAAAAATATCAGCTAAAGCCATTATCGGTGGAGTACAAGATTATATAATTCAAGTAAAACAAAATAAATAAGCTATTCTATCACTAAATCTAACTAACTTTACATAGAAAATAAAGTCCCCAAAACAACGAAGTTAGTATGAAACGAATAGTTATTGTAGGAGCCACCTCTGGAATAGGTTTAGAGCTCACAAAGATCTATATTGATAAAGGATGGAAAGTAGGTGTTGCTGGACGCAGAGAACATCTACTTTCTTCTATCAAGAAGAAATATCCACAACAAGTGGAGTATGAAGTCATTGATATCATAGACTCTGAAGCTCCTACTCACCTTCAATCACTTATTCAAAAGCTAGGTGGAATGGATCTGTATTTTCATAGTTCGGGAATAGGGTTTCAAAACCCAAAGCTAAAATCTGATATTGAACTCAACACGATACAGACCAACGTCTATGGTTTTACTCAAATGGTAAACACAGCTTACCACTTTTTTAAAGAACAAGGCAAAGGGCATATTGCAATCATTAGCTCCATTGCAGGAACTAAAGGACTAGGTGTTGCACCAGCCTATTCCGCAACAAAACGCTTTCAAAATACCTATATAGATGCCCTTGAGCAGTTGAACTTTCTATCAAAAGGCAACATTCTCTTTACAGACATTCGTCCAGGATTTGTACAGACAGATTTATTAAAGGGAAGTGGTAGCTATCCCTTGTTAATGCATCCACAAAAAGTGGCACAAATAATAGACAAAGCCTTAGTTACACATAAAAGAAGAATTGTAATAGACTGGAGATACAAAATATTGGTCTTCTTCTGGAAACTTATACCTGCATGCTTATGGAAAAGATTACCTATAAAAAACAAGGAATTATAGGGGATGTCTCTTCAACCAAACATTAGCATAAGAACAAGAACCTCTTAAATCATATCCCTTAGACTTAGCATAGGCATAAGCTGTTTTTACAATTTGCCCTGCTATACCTTGTCCTTCAAGAGATGAAGGAACTATGGTATGTAAAATATCAAAAACATTATTATTAAGAGCATATTCTACAAAAGCCACCTGATTATCTTCAAAGTGAGCTTCAAATCTATTTTTCTCTGGGAAGTGTTCTACTTTAATATCCATACTTTATAATCTTTATATTCTATTATAAAAACAGCAATGTCTTTCTTTTGTTTTATAATAAAGAACTATTCAAAGTATTACACTCACTTTGTAAGCCAATATGGATTGTATAACTTTGTGTATAATCGCTAATTGCATCAACTTGATTATTATGAAAATAAATAAAAAACAAGGTATTATCTCCTTCACATTAGTAACTTTACTCATTGCAACTCCTGTATTAATAGGCAGTACTGTGCAGTTCAACAAAGAAGATCAAACTTTGCAAAGCCAAGGTATAACACCACCTAGTGTGCCCGATCAAGCAAACTTTGCGGGTGAAACAGTGGATTTAAGAAGGATGGATCTAAGAGAAAGAATGGATAGAGAACTTATGGCTTTTAGTTATATGCACACCTCTTCTATCCTTATGGTAAAGAGAGCAAACCGCTATTTCCCTGTTATTGAGCCAATATTAAAAGCAAATAAAATACCTGATGATTTAAAATACCTAATGGTTATTGAAAGTAGCCTCAACCCGCTAGCTATGTCCCCTGCTGGTGCCGCTGGTTTTTGGCAATTTATGAAAGGAACGGGACGAGATTATGGACTGGAGGTTAATAATAATATTGATGAAAGATATAATATAGAAAAATCAACAAAAGCAGCTTGCTCTTATCTTCTTGATGCTTATAAAAAGTATGGTGATTGGATTACGGCTGCTGCGTCCTACAACGCTGGGCAAGGCAGGATAACCAATGAATTGTCTCGCCAAGACGTGGATCATGCTGCCGACTTATGGTTAGTTCAAGAAACATCTCGATATATGTTCCGATTATTAGCTGCCAAACAGTTTTTAGAAAACCCAAAGCAGTTCGGTTTCTTCCTAAAAAGAGAACATCTCTATCCTCCAATACATTACAAATATGTTTCAATAACCTACCCTATCAGTGATTTAGTAGAGTTTGCAAAGAAGTATAATATTAATTATGCTCAGCTTAAAGAAGCTAATCCATGGCTTAGAGGCAGAAATTTAGAGAATAAAAGTGGTAGGACCTACATTATATCAATACCCACTACAGAAAGCATAACATACAACCCTAAACATACACCTATCCACAATAAAAACTGGATAGTAGATTAAAATAAAAAAAGCCACTATCCCAACAGGGTAGTGGCTCACAATACGTTTAAGTATCTTATTGCTTAGAAGCGTCTAGTGAAGCTTTACGGAAGTCCTTCATGATTTTTTCAATCTCAAGAGAAGCTTTACGAGCTCTTACACCAGCAGCTTTATTACCATTTTCAATTTGTGCATTTGCATCTTTGTTAAATTGAGCAACAAGATCTGCTACTTTTTCTACTAATTCTTTCATAATTATTTTATTACATCGTTAATAACATGAGCAAAAATACATTCTTTCTTGAAATAACAGTGGATAAATGTATTTTTTTCTTATTCTTTACTAGAATATTACCTTAAAATAGCACACACAGGGCAATATAGCACTATTATTATATGAAAATTTCAACAAATAGACATTTTATAGATTTACTCATTTCGGAAGGAGAGCATCAACAACAAGATTTTAAATTTGAAATATCTAATGCCAAGAAAATAGCTAAATCTCTATCTGCCTTTGCTAATACCGACGGAGGCAGACTACTTATAGGAGTGAAGGATAACGGAAAAATTGCAGGAATACAATCGGAAGAAGAATTGTATATGATAGAAGCTGCAGCAGACTTATATTGCACACCCAAAGTAGCATATGATGTTGAAGAGTATGAAATTGATGGGAAAAGCATCCTAGTTATTCAAATACCCCAAGCTAAACAAAAACCTGTATTAGCAAAAGATGAGAAAGGGAAAATGTGGGCTTATGTGCGCATTAAAGATGAAAATATTCTAGCTAGCAAAGTACACTTAGAAGTATGGAAGCATAAAAAAAAGCCAAAAGGTGAATTTGTAAGCTACACACAAGAAGAAAAGCTATTCTTGAAAATATTAGAAGATAAAGAAGAGCTTACTCTAAACCAATTCATCAAAACAACTCAGATGCCGAGATACAGAGTAATCAGACTACTTACCAAGTTTATTTTATTTGGGATCATTGAGCCTCAATTCAAAGATCGAAATTTTGTATATCGATTACTTTAGTTAAATAAAGATGTTCCTCTATATCAATAAGCAATAATAATTTGACTAAATTTGTCATCTCAACTTTTTGACTTAAAACTAATAAAACAGAATAAAATATTAATATGGGATTTTTTTCAAAGCTATTTAATAAAGGTTCTGAAGAAGCTAAAGGTAGTGCAGAAGACTTTATGTCTTTAGCACAAGTATACTTTCAATCTATCATGGCTATCAATAATGGTATCACTAATATTAGAGCCATTCCTGATGTAGCCAACTTCAAGCGTTTATTCAAAATACCAACACAAAAAGGCCGACTAGGATTAGCTGAAAAATCAGCTGCAAAAAAGATGCTTATGGAAGATTATAACATAAGCGAAAACTTCTTCACAGAAATAGATTCATCAATCAAAAAGAACTGCCGTAAACCACAAGATGTACAAACTTATGGCTTCCAGTTTCAAGGCTTTACTCAAGACTTGATGATGCTAATCGGAAACTTAATGCAATGGAAAATTCGTATTCCTAGTGCATTCAAGAAAACACTCTATACCATGACTGAAAAAACAGTGCATGATATTAGCACGAAAATGATTTGGAAAAAAGATGAAATCCATAAAACAGCATCTAGTGTAAGAACCTTAAAGGAACGCCTAGGTTTTTCAGAGCAATGGATGACCGAGTTTGTATTTGCGATCTTATTATTAGCCAAAAAAGAAGCTAAAAAAAATAAGAAAAAAGGAGAGCAAATAGATAAAAAATAAATAGAAAATTATCATTTCTGATATAACATGAGGAGACTGTCTAAGCAGTCTCTTTTTTTATGCACATACCCATATAACAAACAATCATCTTCCAACAATGTGTATAAACACAAGAAGTGCGTCTGTTTTAAATCATTAGAATAAGGCTATCATCAAAGGGTTAAAAAAACGTCATGTCGGTGTCAAAGCATTATCATGTCGGTGTCAAAGTATCACCATATCGGTGTTATGCAAAGATCAAGATTTACTCTATATTCTTTCATTCAATGAAGTGTTTGTGTTTTTCATCTTTATTATACATCGTTGTATTACCCTATCAAGCTTCTACCCATCCATCTATCCTAATTAATAGTACATCACTTAATATATGGAATACCATTATTACTATAAGCACAAAAAAAAGGCTCAATTGAGCCTTTTACTGAATATTATTATCAAAAAACAGGATGAATTATAAAGTCCATTTCATTGCTAATGTAGGAATACAATAAAAGCCATCTCTACCTTCAAAATTATGACTTAATTTAACCTCTGAACCTACACTTAAATTAAAACGGTCATTTATACCTTTTATTTTATTTAGATTTACCCAAAACTGAGGTTCTGTAAGAAATATCATTAAACCATAATTTGTTTTTTCTCTCCATAAGTCGGCAAACCCACAACAAGTAAACAGACCATCGCTAAAGTTATAATACCAAGAAGTAGTAAACTGAAAACTCTGAGGTGAAGAATTTTTCTGTAAGTACTTATAAAGGACACTAAAAGAAATTCCTTTCAAAAAGTCTTTTGAATTATAATTATAAGTTAGACCCGTTAAATAGGCATTATTCAATGACCCATTTTTTATAACACCCCCATTGTACTCAAAATGCAAATTAATAGGGCATTTAGAAGAAAAGCTAATTTGACGGAAAATTTCCATATAGGCAGAAGAAACACCGTTGCTCGTATAGTTCATATCTACAAAGAAGAAAGTATTCCCCCAT
This sequence comes from Bacteroides coprosuis, assembly GCF_020741705.1. Taxonomy (NCBI): domain Bacteria; kingdom Pseudomonadati; phylum Bacteroidota; class Bacteroidia; order Bacteroidales; family Bacteroidaceae; genus Bacteroides; species Bacteroides coprosuis. Next base: position 11,591 of record NZ_DYYK01000095.1, on the reverse strand, counting down.
GAATCTGGATGAAAATGCTCTATTGTAGAAGTCATTAAAGGTCTACCATCTAGCTCATTATACAGTGACCTACCGAAATCATAATGCAGCTGAATGTTTTGGGCAGCTAAAGTACCAAACGAAATAATTAAACAAAGTGATAGAAATAATCGTTTCATTCTTTAAGTATTTTGAATTAAGCCGCAAAATTAATTAATTTTATCAGATACGTAACATATTTTAATAGTAAAATTATACCATGAACGATAAATCCATTGAAAATCATCCTCTCCAGCCTTTCTTACCTAAACATACAAAACTACTTATGCTAGGTAGTTTTCCTCCTCAACAAAAAAGATGGTGTATTCATTTCTATTACCCAAATTTCAATAATGATATGTGGCGAATATTGGGTATTTTGTTTTTCAACAATAAAATGCAATTTGTTGATCAAAAGAACAAGACCTTTTACAAAGAAGAGATTATTGAATTCTTGAATTCAGAAGGAATAGGCATCTATGATACAGCAACTTCTATAAGAAGATTACAAGACAATGCGTCTGACAAGTTCTTGGAAGTAGTAGAACCCACAGACATAAAAAGACTGCTAGACCAGATACCTGAATGTCAAGCGATAATCACCACAGGAGAAAAAGCTACTTCAACATTACAAGAACAACTAGATATAGATCAAGCTCCCAAAATAGGAGAGTTTGTTTCTTTTACGTATAATACAAGAAATTTAAGGTTATACCGTATGCCTTCTTCTTCAAGAGCATACCCGCTCAAGGTAGAGAAAAAGGCAGAGTTATATAGAATTGCATATCAAGAGTATTACAAACTTAAAAATACAGATTTATGAACGTTACATTTATTCAATATCCAGCCTGCGGAACTTGTAGAAAAGCGAAGAAATGGCTTACTGAAAATAAGATACCTTTTACTGAAAGGCATATTGTAGAAAACACTCCTACTCGTGCAGAACTAACTGAGTTTTATAAAAAAAGTGGGTTACCACTAAAGAGATTCTTTAATACAAGTGGAATGGTTTACCGTGAACTCAACCTAAAAGACAAACTGCCTACCCTATCCGAAGAAGAACAGATTCAATTACTAGCGAGTAATGGTAAATTAATTAAACGTCCACTATTAATTACTAAAGGGACCGTTTTAGTTGGATTTAAAGAAGAAGAGTGGGAAAATGAATTTAAATAACTCATTTTTTTAATAAGTATTTGGTAGTATCAAATTAACCACTATCTTTGCACACGCAATTACGGGTGTAGTTCAGTTGGTAGAGCACTAGTCTCCAAAACTAGGTGTCGGGAGTTCGAGCCTCTCCGCCCGTGCAAGTGCAAAAAAGCCTGTTTATCAATGATCAACAGGCTTTTTATTTATACTTAAATATTTACTTAGTCAGTAATAATTACCAACACATTTCGTGCTCCATGAGCTCCAAAAACTAAAGCTTGTTCAATATCAGCGGTTTTGGATGGACCAGAAATAAATACACCAAATTTATAAGTTTGATTTTCTAACCATTGATAAGCTTCATGCATATTAGTTAGAATGTTTTTCTTGGATACAAGAATAACCAAAGCTTCTGATATAAAATAAAGAGCTTTATGCTTTTCTATCTGAGGTATCCATACAGCAGCATTTTCGGCTACACCTACTGTGCCTTGAACAACAGCAACATCAGTACCATTTAACTCCTGAGCTGTTTCCACATCATTAGGGTTAAAGGTTGCACAGCTCACCTCTGGCAAAGCCGATCCAATGCGTTTAGCATCAGGATAATGTTTTAATATAACCTCATTAATATTTTCACCCTGCTGAAGAATGTGATAATCTCCACCTACAGTGCGACTCATATCGCAAAATGCCTGTATTTTATCTTCATATTGAAGTGGGTTATCTATTTTCAAACTAGGCATTTCATGCTTAGCCAATGTGTTTTTCTTTATACTTTGAAGTATTGAATCTTTACTACTCATTTTCTTACCTCCTTCTGAACTTTATTCTTTTTCCATAAAGTATTAAAACTCTCTTTTGCAAACTCTGGAAGCTCTCTTCCTTTACCCCAATCATTCAGTCCGTTATACTTCATAAAACGAGGTAAGCTATTTACTATAGGAGCAAATTTAAGTGCTGTATTGAATAGTTTAGGTCTTTCAATAACATACTGCAGACCTTTAGATATTACTTTTTTGCTTGAACTAGCTTTTCCAATAGAATCTAATGTCTGACGCCATTTATAGATTTGCTCTCCTAAATCAATTTTAGCAGGACAAACATTGGAACATGACAGACACAAAGAACAAGCAGATACATTATCATAATACTTCGCAGAATCTTTGGCCATAGACAAGTTTACCCCAATAGGACCAGGAATAAAGTAAGTATAAGAATAACCACCGCTACGACGATATACAGGGCAAGTATTCATGCAAGCAGCGCAACGTAAACAATTTAATAAATCAACATGATCTTTATCTGCCAACATCTTACTTCGTCCGTTGTCAACAATTATAATGTGATATTCACCTCCTTCTCTTGGCTTACGATAATGAGAAGTATAAGAAGTGATAGGTTGTCCTGTTGCTGAACGAGCTAATAAGCGAGTAAACACGCCTAAAGACTCTAAATTTGGAACAATCTTTTCTAACCCAAAAGCAGCAATGTTCAGTTTAGGACAAGATGTACCCATATCAGCGTTACCCTCGTTGGTGCAAACCACAATATCTCCTGTAGATGCCACAACAAAATTAGCTCCAGTCATTGAAGCCTCAGCATGCAAAAACTTATCTCTTAAACTTTTTCGAGCAGCATGAGTTAAATAAGTAGGATCTGAGTTTCCCTTTTCTGTACCTAAATCTTTCTCAAACTGTTTACCTACTTCTTCACGTTTGATGTGAATTGCAGGAAGAACAATATGGCTAGGAGGCAAATTCATTAATTGTAAAATGCGTTCACCTAAGTCTGTTTCAACCACATCAATGCCCTTGCTAATTAAGAATGGATTCAACTCACATTCTTCTGCTAGCATAGATTTACTTTTTACAAACTTGGTAACATTATGCTCTTTTAATATTCCATATACAATACTACGATACTCTTCATCGTCTTTAGCCCAGTGTACAATTGCACCATTTTGAGTTGCGTTTTCCTCAAACTGTACAAGTAGTTCATCTAGGTGGCTATTTGTATATCTTTTAATGGCTTGAGCTTTATCTCTTAATTGTTCCCATTCGGGAATTTGCTTACTCAAATTATCACGCTTTGAACGAACCAACCAAAGAGTTTCGTTATGCCATTGCGCTTGATCTTTATTTTCTAAAAATTTTTCAGCAGCTATCGAATGTTTTGTACTCATAATCCTGAAGCTAAAATTTCAACAATGTGAATTATTTCAATAGGATATTTCTCTCTTTTGATAACACCCTGCATATGCATTAAGCAAGAACTATCAGGACCAGTAATATAAGTAGCACCTGTACTCATATGGTCCTTAACTTTATCAACACCCATCTGTGTAGATACGGCCTGTTCTTCCACAGCAAACATTCCACCAAAACCACAGCATTCATCAATATGCTTTGGTTCTTTGATATCAATGCCTTCGACCATTTCCAACAAATCACGAAGTTTATTTTTATAAGGAATATTCTTTTCACTTGGAGAGGAAAGACCTAATTCACGAACGCCATGACAGCTATTATGAATACTAACAGTATGAGGGAACTTAGCTGCCAATTTTTTAGGTTTAACCACATCGTGAATAAACTCACATATATCGTAAATTTTCCCTGCACTTTGACATTTATGACCTTCCTTTTCTAAAATATGAGGATGGTTCTCTTTAACAAAAGAAACGCAACTCGCTGATGGACCAACAATGTAATCATACTTTTCAAAAAGTGTATCAAATTTTTTTGCCACATCTACAGCTTCACCTTCAAACCCAGCATTCGCCATAGGCTGGCCACAACAAGTTTGATCTAAAGGGTAATCAACATCTAATCCAAGACTTTCTAGTAACTTATATGATGCTACTCCTACATTAGGGTAAATAGCATTCACATAACATGGAATAAACAATCCAATTTTCATAAGTATTATTTTGTAGTTGTAAGAATTATTTAACGCCCCTCTTCTAAAGAGGCCTTTGGTACAAGCAAATGTACAATAATGAATCTAGAAATATAAAGAATGAAACTTGTTATTAAACATAAAAAAAGGCCTTAACTGAATTGTTTTGGCCTTTATTGTATATTTTACTTATGAATATTTATTTTACTCCACCCAATGTTTCGTGAATGTATTTATTGAGTCCTGCTTTAGCTTCTGTCAATTTTTCTTTCCACACTTTAACTGAATTTTTACCAACAACATCAGTAATATATTTAATAGAAACAAAAGGAATACCTTTTTGCTCACAAACCCAAGCTTGTGCGAAAGCTTCCATATCAATCACGTCACCTTCTAACTGAGTATCATCGGTAACAAAACAATCACCTGTATTGCAGGTTCCCTCATTGTACCATGTCTGAGCAAATTGCTTCTCAAGTAAAGGAACCGTCATATCAACTCGATAACTGAGACCCAAATGCTTTACTTTTTCCAAATCACGATCAACAAACTGAGTACAGTAAAAAACATCTCCTTCCTTATGCTGAATACTACCTGCTGTACCAATGTTCAAGACCAAATCGGGTTGAAAGCCATCTATTGCCTGTGATAAATGAAAAGTTGATTTCATTTTACCAATTCCAGTTCTGAGGTAAAAGCATTCGACACCAGACCACTTGATATCTACTAGTTCTTCGGGCACAGCGAAAGTGACCAATATTCTTTTATCTTCCATTTTATCTTATTATGTAACGTTTAACAATGTCCACCCACAACTTATAACCTTTGCCTAAAAGATGCAAACCATCGTTTGTGTATTTTTCATCAAGCATTCCTTCTTGATTTACAAAAAACGAATACAAATCGATGTAAGTTAAATCCAATTCATCAGATAATGATATTAAAGCCTTATTAATCTTCAAAATATCTTCCCCTTTAGATGTATGTCCTGAAAATAGATTAAATCTATTATTGACAGGCAATAAACTTTGTATGTAAACTTCAGTATTAGGAGAATCCTCAATTATTTTACACACTATTTTCTTTATACCTTTTACCACAAAGTCAGACGAAGAACCCCTTCCCAAATCATTGATACCAATTAGTAAAAAGACTTTTCTTGGATGCCCTCTCAATATTGACTCTAAACGATCATAAACACCCTCACAAGTATCGCCACTAATTCCTCTATTCTTCACTAAATAATTATTAAATAATTCAGCCCATTCAGCACCATTAGTAATGCTATTACCGAGGAATATAATATCAGATTGCTCCACCTTTAATTCATCAAACAAAGAAGCCCTCTGCTCATAAAAAGTAGAATACTTACGCTCTTGAGAAAACCCAGAAATGGATAAGAGCACAAAAAAAGATAGAGTCAATAGTTTTATTACTTTCATTCTATTTCTTAAATTTTGAATAACTATACTCCAAAGGTATCTTTTTAAAGAGTCTTTAAAAATACAAAAGTCAAAAAATCATTCTTTTTGAGTAGAGAAGACTACAATTCGTCTTATTTCGTATCAATTTATAATCAAAAAGCTTTTGAAATTTATAGGGAAATTGTATTTTTGTACATAAATGTGGTGTAGTAATGACAAACCAAGACAAAGAACTAGTAAAATCATTTGAGGCGAAACTGCGTCACTTACTTTTTCTATATGAAAAGGTAAAAAAAGAAAACATTAAATTACAAGAGCTACTCGAGGATGAGAAAAAGAAAACTCTCGAACTCGAAAACAAATATAGAAGCTTACACGGTGATTACACCCATTTAAAAACAGCTTTGATAATCAATCCAAACAGGAAAGATATTAAAGATACTAAGGATCGATTATCAAAATTAGTGCGTGAAGTCGATAAGTGCATTGCTTTACTTAATATATAAGCTGGTTTTTAAATTTCAATATCTAGATTGTATTGAAAAGCATGTATGGACGATAATAAAATAAAAATAAATTTATACTTGAATGAGCAGTACTATCCGATGACTATCAATCGAGATGAGGAAGAGGATGTTCGTGCTGCTGCAAAAAAAGTAAACGATTACCTTAGCTCTGCTAAGCAATATTTTGACAATGGCGAATTAGGAGAAAATAGATTACTTACAATGGTTTCTTTTCAATTTGCTTTATCATATATTCGAGCTGAACAAAAAGGGGATACCACTCCATGTATTGACAAGATCAAGGAATGGGATAGTTTACTAGAAAATAAGCTATTGGCTGATTATACGGATAATAATCTGGCATTCTTGGATAATAAAGATAAAGAAGGATAATATCCCTCTCTATATATTTTTGAGACATTAAATATTCACGCACTGTTACTCTTAACTTTATAGTAAAAGAGTATAACAGTGCGTTATTTTTTTATATAAACTAATTTAGTACAATGATACAATTAATAGTGGTAGGAATAATCTGCTTTCTCGTAGGCGGTGGCGTTGTCTTCCTTTTAAATAAGACAGCACTCAAAAAGAAGAGTGAGTTAACTCTTCAAGAAGCCGATGACAAAGCAAAGAATATGCTGAAGGAAGCTGAAATTGAAGCTGAAGTAATTAAAAAAGACAAATTACTAGAGGTAAAAGAGAAGTTTTTAAATAAAAAAGCGGATCTAGAAAAAGAAGTAGCTATACGCAATCAAAAGATACAAAGAGTAGAAAGTAAGCTAAAACAAAGAGAGCTTAACATCAAACAAAGACATGAAGATCTTCACAAAAAGCAAGCAGAAGTAGATGCTATTCGCGAAAATCTAGACAATCAATTAAGCATCGTCGAAAAGAAACAAGAAGAACTAGATAAAGTTAAGTTTCAAAAAATTGAAATGTTGGAAAACTTATCAGGTCTCTCTGCGGATGAAGCTAAAAATCAACTTGTCGAATCTCTTAAAGAAGTAGCCAAAACAGAAGCTCAATCCTATATCAATGACATCATGGATGAAGCTAAGATGACAGCTAATCGTGAAGCTAAAAAGATTGTTGTCCAATCGATACAGCGCGTAGCTACTGAAACAGCTATTGAGAACTCCGTTACAGTATTCCATATTGAGTCTGACGAGATAAAAGGACGTATTATCGGTCGCGAGGGTCGTAATATCCGTGCCCTTGAAGCTGCTACAGGTGTGGAAATAGTTGTGGATGATACTCCAGAAGCAATAGTGCTTTCTGCTTTCGACCCTGTTCGTCGAGAAATAGCTAGGTTAGCTCTACATCAACTAGTAACCGATGGTCGTATCCACCCAGCACGTATTGAGGAAGTTGTTTCTAAAGTGCGCAAACAAGTGGAAGAAGAAATTATTGAAACAGGTAAACGTACTACAATAGATTTAGGTATTCATGGCCTACACCCAGAACTCATTCGCATGGTAGGTAAAATGAAATATCGTTCATCTTACGGACAAAACTTACTTCAACACTCTAGAGAAACAGCCAATCTATGTGCTATAATGGCATCAGAACTTGGACTGAATCCTAAGAAAGCGAAAAGAGCTGGATTACTTCACGATATAGGTAAAGTGCCTGATGAGGAACCAGAATTACCACACGCATTATTAGGTATGAAGCTCGCTGAGAAGTACAAAGAAAAAGCAGACATCTGTAATGCTATAGGCTCACACCACGATGAAGTAGAAATGACTAGCCTTATCGCTCCTATTGTGCAAGTATGTGATGCTATATCTGGATCAAGACCAGGAGCACGTAGAGAGATTGTAGAAGCTTATATCAAACGATTAAATGACCTTGAACAATTAGCATCTTCTTACCCAGGAGTAACTAAGACCTATGCTATCCAAGCAGGTAGAGAACTTAGAGTTATTGTTGGAGCAGATAGGATTGATGATAGAGATACAGAAAAACTATCTGAAGAAATAGCTCAAAAGATTCAAGATGAAATGACTTACCCTGGACAAGTTAAGATTACTGTAATTAGAGAAACTCGTTCTGTAAGTTTTGCAAAATAAACACTAGAATAATATTCTATATATAAATTAAAGGACGATGAACACATCGTCCTTTTTTTAAACACACTAATTTATGAAAACATATACCTTTGAAGTCTGCACGAACTCAGTAGAAAGTTGCATTGCTGCCGAAAAGGGAGGGGCACACCGTGTAGAACTATGCGCAGGAATTCCCGAAGGTGGAACCACTCCTTCATACGGAGAAATCAAAATGGCACAAAAGCACCTAAAGAAGACCAAACTCCATGTTATTATTCGCCCCAGAGGTGGTGACTTCCTTTATACTCCCCTAGAAATAGAAACAATGATAAAGGACATAGAACTATGCCAAGAGTTAAAAGTAGATGGAGTAGTATTTGGTTGCTTGAACTCAGATGGTTCTATAAACACAATAGCTATGAAACAATTAATGGATGCAGCCCAAGGTTTATCAGTCACTTTCCACAGAGCTTTCGATGTTTGTAATAATCCAAGAAAAGCTCTTGATCAAATTATAAATCTAGGCTGTGAACGAATTCTCACCTCTGGACAAGAAGTTAATGCAGAGTTAGGGATCCCTTTACTAAAAGAACTACAAAAACTAAGTATAGGAAGAATCAAACTTTTAGCTGGTTGTGGAGTTAATGAGTCTAACATTAAGAAGATAGCCCAAGAAACAGGAATCACAGAATTTCATTTTTCGGCAAGAGAAGTTATCCCTAGCCAAATGACCTTTCGTAAAGAGAGAGTTCCCATGGGAGGTGCAATAAACATAGATGAATTTAGCCGGCCTATAACAACTGCAAAAAGAGTAAAAGACACCATAGCTCGGCTTTCTGAGTAAACATAGAAGGCCTTCAAAGCGTTTGACTATATAAAACATAAACTATGCCCAGAAAACTACTACTTTTTATTTTTTTACTCGGGTTTATGCCCATTACATCTGGTCAAGATGTTGACCGAGCAGTAAGAGAAAGATTGGATCGTTTTTTTAAAGAGTATAAAAGTGCCTATGTAAATATAGGAAGATGCAAACTTGAAGACATAAAAATTGACCATAGAAAAAGAACTCTAAATATTTATGCAGATCAGCGTTTTGCATACCAACCTTTTAGAGAAGAAAACACACAAGGTATTTATAGACATCTCAGTCAAATACTACCTGGACCCGTAGCCAATTACGACATCAAAATCTTTGTAAACTCAAAAAGCATAGAGGATTTAATTCCCAACTTTTACCGTTCTGGTAAATTAGATAAGAATAGGATATACGAACCTATACGAAATAATGTTACCCCTTGGGTTACCAATCAGTCTAAGCCCTACCGAATAACTAAAGGATTGGATGGGCGACATATTTCTCTCTGGCAAAGCCATGGTAAATACTATATTAACAAGTTAAACAAATGGGGCTGGCAACGTCCACACCTCTTTTGTACCACTGAAGACCAGTTTACACAATCCTTTATTATCCCTTTTCTTATTCCTATGTTAGAAAATGCAGGAGCAAATGTATTTACACCCCGAGAAAGAGATATCCAGAAAAATGAAGTTGTTGTTGATAACGATATTAAAACAGGTTCACTATACATAGAAGAAGGTAAGCGAAAACAAAGATGGGATAGATATGATGGTCCAGGATTTGCACCAAGCAAAAACTTATACTATGAGGGAGAAAACCCCTTTCTTAGAGGAACAAGTCGAATTGTTGAAACAAAAAGATCCAAAGCCAAAGCTTTTGCACAATGGGTTCCAACTATTCCTGCAGCTGGTAAATATGCTGTATATGTCAGTTATCAATCAACTCCAAATAGTGTTTCGGATGCACAGTATATTGTATTTCACAAAGGTGGAGTAACAGAGTTTACTGTCAATCAAAAAATAGGAGGAAGTACTTGGGTATATCTAGGAACATTTGAATTTGCCAAAGGAAATAGTCCTTTAGGAATGGTTGTACTTACAAACCAAAGCAAAGAGAATGGAGTTGTCTCAGCAGATGCTGTTCGATTTGGGGGAGGTATGGGCAATATCGTTCGAGGGAACTCAACAAGTGGACTACCGAGATACTTAGAAGGTGCTAGATATTCTGCTCAATGGTATGGTATGCCTCAAGATATCTATAGCGGGAAAAAGGGAGAAAACGATTACATTGATGACATAAACACTAGAAGTAATGTGATCAACTATTTATCTGGTAGATCTCCTTTCAACCCCAATCAAAGAGGTTTAGGAGTGCCATTTGAACTCAACCTAGCTTTACATAGTGATGCTGGTTATTACAGAGATGATAGTATTTTTGGAACACTTGGAATTTACACTACAGAAGCAAATAGTACACCTTTGGGGTCGGGAAAAGAAAGAATTAGTTCTAGAGATTTTGCCGATATCGTACTCACACAATTAGAAAGAGATATACACTCCAACTTTGATGTTCAGTGGACACGCAGAAGTATGTGGGATAAGAATTATAGTGAAACTAGACTTCCTCAAATCCCTTCTATCATCATAGAGTTACTCTCTCATCAAAATTTTGCAGATATGAGATTGGGACATGATCCTTACTTTAAATTTATCGTGTCGAGATCTATTTATAAATCTGTCTTAAAGTTTTTAAGCGATCAAAATAGAAAAGATTTTATAGTTCAACCACTACCTATACAAAATTTCGCGATTGAACATACAGATAAAAACAAAGCTTATTTAAGTTGGGAACCAACTACTGACCCATTTGAACCTAGTGCCGATGCAAACAGTTACATTGTTTATAAAAGAATAGGTAATGGAGGTTTTGATAATGGAACAATGGTATATGGTACAGATTACATTACAGATTTAGAGCCTGGATTAATCTATTCATTTAAAATATCTGCTGTAAATAGAGGAGGCGAAAGTTTTCCTTCCGAAATACTATCTATTTATAAAGCACCAAAAGAGAAAAAAAGAATCTTGATTGTTAATGGATTTCAAAGAATAAGTGGGCCTCAATCGATCAGTACAGATTTTGATGCAGGATTTGATCTTTATTCCGATCCAGGCGTTCCCTATTTATATGATATTTCACTATCTGGTAGTCAGCAATCATTTAAAAGAACAGGAGCAGGCAAAGAAAATAGTCAGGGTTTAGGTTACAGCACCGATGAACTTGAAGGCATGACTCTAGCAGGAAACACCTTTGATTACCCTTACATTCATGGAAGAGCTATTCAAGCCACTCCTGGAATCAGTTTTGCTTCGGCAAGTAGGGAATCGGTTGAAAGAGGGAAAGTAAGATTAGAAAACTATCCAATGATCGATTTGATTATGGGACTACAAAAAGAAGAATCTTACAATCCCCATAGTAACAGACATTATAAAACCTTTTCACCTCAATTGCAAAACAGAATTTCTAATTACTGTCAAAATGGAGGTAGCCTACTAGTTAGTGGCTCTTATCTAGGTAGTGATATGAATTATTCTGAAGCCGAAAGAACTTTTACTCAAGACATTTTAAAATATAATTATAGTTATTCTATTCAAGATAAAAGTATTCAATCTGT